>JAIVHA010000012.1:30689-32814 GCA_020201295.1 Lysobacteraceae bacterium
ACCGCACCCAGCTTGAAGATGGGCAGGTACATGGCGATGATCAGGCCGCCGATGAGCACGCCCAGCACCGCCATGATCAGCGGCTCCAGCAGGGCGCTCAGGCCGTCCACGGCGTCATCCACTTCCTGTTCGTAGAAGTCCGCCACCTTGGCCAGCATGGCGTCCAGGGAGCCGGATTCCTCGCCGATGGCCACCATCTGCACCACCATGTTGGGGAACAGGCCGGTCTGGGCCATGGCCAGCTGCAGCTGCTGGCCGGTGGCCACCTGGTCGCGCATCTGGTAGACGGCCTCTTCATAGAGGATGTTGCCGGTGGCGCCGGCCACGGATTCCATGGCCTCCACCAGGGGCACGCCGGCGGCGAACATGGTGGACATGGTGCGCGCGTAGCGGGCGATGGTGGCCTTACGCAGGATTTCGCCCACCACAGGGATCTTGAGGCTCATGCGCCCCAGGATGTGGTTGAACTTGCGCGAGCGCTTCTTGCCCTCGATGAAGGCATAAATGCCCAGGCCGATGCCGCCGAGCACCGCCCACCACCAGGCCTGCATGAACTCGGACAGGCCAATGACCATCATGGTGAAGGCCGGCAGGTCGGCGCCGAAGCCCTCGAACAGCTCCTGGAAGGTGGGCACCACGAAGATGAGCAGGATGGCGGTGACGATGAAGGCCACGATGACGACCGCTGCGGGGTAGAACATGGCCTTTTTGATCTTGGACTTCAGCGCCTCGGTCTTTTCCTTGTAGGTGGCGATCTTGCCCAGCAGGCTTTCCAGGATACCGGCGTGCTCGCCGGCCTCCACCAGGTTGCAGGTCAGGTCATCGAAGTACAGGGGGTGTTTGGCGAACGAGCTGGCCAGGGTGTTGCCGCCCTCGACGTCGCCCTTGATGGCCATGATCAGTTCCTGCATGGCCGGATTGTCGTGGCCGCGGCCGATGATCTCGAAGGACTGCACCAGCGGCACACCGGCGGACAGCATGGTGGCCAGCTGGCGGCTGAACACGGCGATGTCCTTGGGGGTGATCTTTTTCTTCTTGGCGCCGGTGAGGGCGGACTTCTTGCGCACCTTGGTGGGGGTGACCCCCTGGCGGCGCAGCTCGGCCTTGATGATGCCCTCGTTGGTGCCGAGACTCTGGCCCTTGACCTTGTTTCCCTTCTTGTCCTTGCCCTCCCAGTGGAAGGTGGCTTGCTTCGCTGCGGTTGCGGCCATGGTCTAGTCCTTGGTTACCCGGTTGATTTCTTCCAGGCTGGTAAGCCCGTCCTTCACTTTCTTCAGCCCCGATTCGCGCAGGTCGGGGATGCCTTCCTGCTTGGCCTGGTTGGCGATCTGCAGGGCCGAGCCGCCTTCCATGATGATGCGGCCGATGGCGGCGGACACGGGCATGACCTGGTAGACCCCCAGCCGGCCCTTGTAGCCGCCGGTGCACTGGTCGCAACCCACCGGGCCGTAGAGTTTCAGCCCGGCCTTCACGTCTTCCTCCCGAAAGCCCTCCTCCAGCAGGGCGGCCTCCGGCACCTCCACCGGCTTTTTGCAGTTATTACATAACCTGCGCGCCAGGCGCTGCGCTATGATCAGGTTCACAGAACCGGCGATATTATAGGCCGGCACGCCCATATTCATGAGTCGGGTCAGGGTCTGGGGGGCGTCGTTGGTGTGCAGGGTGGACATGACCATGTGGCCGGTCTGGGCCGCCTTGATGGCGATTTCGGCGGTTTCCAGGTCACGGATTTCCCCCACCATGATGATGTCCGGGTCCTGGCGCAGGAAGGCGCGCAAGGCCAGGGCGAAGGTAAAACCCGCCTTGGGGTTCATATTGCACTGGTTGACGCCTGGCAGATTGATTTCCACCGGGTCTTCGCAGGTGGAGATGTTGCGGTCCGCCGTATTGAGGATGTTCAGGCCGGTGTACAGAGACACCGTCTTACCGGAACCGGTAGGCCCGGTGACCAGGATCATGCCGTAGGGCTTGTTCAGGTTTTCCAGGTAGAGCTGCTTCTGCTCCTCCTCGTAGCCCAGGGCATCGATGCCCAGCTTGGCGCTGCCGGGATCGAGGATACGCAACACCACCTTCTCGCCGAACAGGGTGGGGCAGGTGTTGACACGGAAGTCGATGGCGCGGTTCT
>JAIVHA010000148.1 GCA_020201295.1 Lysobacteraceae bacterium
CTGCAGGCGGTTGTGCAATTGCTCCTCACGCAGGCTGCCCGTGACTTGCAAGGTGGCGGCGAGCCGGCCCGGCCAGTCGGGGTACCAGGCGCCGGGGTTGATCCCGTCCGCTGCCAGCGTCAGGTCCCAGCCCGGTTCCGGCTGCCAGCGCAGCGCACCCTGACCGCGAACCGTCCCCTCCAGCAGGTCGAGCCGCAGCTCGGCAAGGCGCATGCCTTCCTGGTCGCCCTCGCCTTCCAGGTGCAGGTCCAGCTCGCCCTGGTCCTCGACCTGCAGCCGGCCCGCCAATCGGTAGCGCCAGGCCGCCGGGATGCCCGACCAGTCCAGCTCGCCGCGCGGGCTCAGGACCAGGGGAGACGCCGGCAGGGGCGGCCAGCGCAACTCCTGCCAGGCGAGGTGCAGCTCACTGGAGCCGCCATATACCCCTTGCCCCCGCGCCTCCAGCACGCCACCCCCGTCCACCTGTTCCAGGCGCGCCTCTTCCAGCACCCAGCCATCGCCGGTATCGCGACCCCGGGCTCGCAGCCGCAGGGGGTAGAGGTCCTCGGCGCCGGCATCGGTGGCCAGTTCCGCGCGCAGGCCGGCCTGGCGCAGGTCCCCTTCGGCCTGCAGGTCCGCGGCCAGACGTAGCGACGGCGCGTCAGGGGAAAAGCGCTGCAGGGCCACTTCCGGCAACTGCAGGGCCAGGGACCAGCGCAGGGCGCCAAGGGGTTCACGGACCTGCAGTTGCAGGTTCGCGGGCGCCGGCTCCAGCACCTGGTAGTCGAGCCGCAAATGGCGCCAGTCACCCGTCAGCCGGGCCTTGCCCTGCAGGGGTTCCAGGGTGGCGATCCGGGCCGACCAGCGCAGGTCGAGGTCGGTTGGGGTATCCGTGCCGAGGCCGATGTCGCCGCTGACCTCCAGGCGTCCCTGGGGCAGCACCAGTTCCAGCACGCCGAGCCGCAGGGTGTCCTCCTCCGACCGCGCCTCCAGGTGAATATGGTCGAGTTGCAGCAGGGGCTCGCCCATCCGCTCGACCGTCACCTCGCGAATGTCCAGGCTGCCGATGCGCACGCCCAGGGGCAGCTCGAGGCCCGGGGTGATGGCGCCGGCCTCCGCTTCCGGCGACCCGCCCCCGGGTCCCAGCTCCAGCGCCACACCCCGCACGCGCAGCTCGACGATATCCAGGGTGCCGCGCAACAGGGCCATGGGGCGCCAGTCGAGAGACAACTCCTCGACGGCATGGCGCTGGCCGTCGCGCGCATAACGAAACCCCGCCACCCGCAGCGGTCCCAGCCAGCGACCTTCCAGTTCCCGCACCTGCAAGTCACCGGGGACGTAGGTGCGCGCCACCTGCCAGGCCAGCTGCAGGCCGAGCGGAGTGGCCAGCAACAGGTAGATACCGCCGCAAAGCAGCAGCAGGAAGGTGAAGGCACGCCAGTGCCGGCGCATCACAGGTCCGGCCCCAGGGTCAGGTGCAACCGCCAGGGGTTGCCGTCTTCGCTCAGGGCCGTGGCCAGGTCCACCCGCACCAGACCGATGGGGGTCTCCCAGCGCAGGCCTACCCCGGCGCCCTGTTTGAGAGATTCGTCCCAGCGGTCGAGGGCGTTGCCCGTGTCGAAGAACAGGGCCGCACGCCAGTTGCCGCGGATCTGCCGTTCCAGTTCCAGGCTGCCCACCACCAGGTAGCGGCCCCCGATCACCTCGCCGCTGGCGTCGCGCGGCCCGAGGCTGTTGTAGTCGTAGCCGCGCACACTCTGGTCGCCGCCGGCGAAGTAGCGGATGCTGGGCGGCAAGCGCTCGAAGTCGTCGGTGTAAATGCCGCCCAGGGTGCCGCGAGAGATGAGACGCAAGCCCTCGCCGAGGGGCACGATCAGCTTGGCGTCGGCCTGGCTCTGCACGAAGCTCACATCGGACAGCGCGCCCTCCTGCGCACCCTTGAGGTCGAGCTGCAGGCGCGCGCCGCGCGTCGCGATCAGGCGCTCGCGACCCCACACCCGCTGCATATTGATGCCAGGCATGAGCAAGGCGGTGTTCTCGTCGGTGAGGCCGATGGTGAAATCTTCCTGCTGGAAGGTGAGGGACAGAACCCGCCGCCAGCGCTTCCACAGGACGCTGTGGCTGGCGCCCAGCACATACTTGGTGCTCTCCGCGTCGCGGATATCCTCGCGGCCATAGAGACTGTGGAATTCCAGGAAATCGGACTGGGGGCGGGCCAGGAGGGGGATGCGGTAGCGGCCGGTGACGGTTTCACGGATTTCCGACACCCGGTACTCGGCGCCCATCTGATGGCCGGAACGGTTGAGGCGCCGGTTCTCCCAGCCGAGGCGAAAACGAGCTCCCGTGTCGGTGCCATAGCCGATCCCGGCGGTGTACCTGTTGGGGCGGCGCGGTGTCAGCTCGACACTGACGGGGATACGCCGGTCTTCCACCTGGTCGCGCTCGGGCTGCACCTGCACCCGCGCGAAGTAGTCGCTGTCCTCCAGGCTGCGTTGCAAGTCCAGCAACTGGCGGGTGCTGTACTCGGCCCCGGGCTCGAACCGTACATAGGCCTGCAGCAGCTCCTCCCTGAGGTCGCCACCCTGGAAGCTCACCGCCCCCAGTTCGTAGCGCGCACCCGTCTCCAGCACCAGCACGACTCGCGCGCGGTTGCGGTCCACGTCCACTTCCAGGCGATGCGTACTGTAACGGGCATCGAGGTAGCCCAGGCCCAGGGCCTGCTGCAACAGGTCGCGACGCGCCTCTTCATAGCGGCTGTGCAACAGGGGTTGCCCGCGGCTCAAGGGCAACGCAGCCAGGGCCGCCTGCAGGCGCGGATCCGTCTCGCCTGCGCCGCGCAGCTGGACATCGACCTCCTCCAGCTCCACCCGGGGACCGGGATCGATCACATAGCGGGCCAGCCAGCCGTCGCGCTGCCGGCTCAGCTCCGCCTGGACGCCAACCTGGTAATGACCAAAGGGCTCCAGGGCGGTTTGTATTTCCTCCGCCGCCTGCCCATGCAGGCGGCGTACGCGCAGGGGCGTCAGCCCCGGCTCCTGGCGTTGCCGCTCCATGCCCAGCAGGGCGCGCACATTGTCCAGCCGCTCGCCTTCCACGCCCTCAATCTGGACACGCAGGGTCGTCTCCTGCGCCACTGCGAGCAGCGGCAGCAGGCAGAGCGTTATCAACCATGTCCAGTGCCAGCGGCTCGGTATCTGTTTCATATTTGAGAGTATAAATGGCCATGGAAGCATGGAAAGAAAAAGCATTGGCCACGGAAGCACACGGAAAAAATATTAGTTGTTCGTGATGCCACCGTAGGAGCGGCCTTTGGCCGCGAACCAGCGGCTGGTGCACCACATCTGGTTCGCGGCCAAAGGCCGCTCCTACATGGGGCCCGGATAACCGCAACATATCTATTCCGTGTATTTCCGTGTGCTTCCGTGGCCAATAGGGTTTTCCGGTCCAGCTCCGCTACAATGCCGTCCCTCCCCCTGCCCCACGAGACCGCCGTGACCGACCAGCCGCACCGCCGCATCCGTTCCTTCGTCCGCCGCGAGGGCCGCCTGACCGCCGGCCAGCGCCGCGCCCTCGAGGTCCTGTGGCCACTATACGGCATCGCGGATGAGGATCCCCTCGAACTGGATGGGGAATTCGGGCGCCAGGCGCCGCGCACCCTGGAGATCGGCTTCGGTAATGGTGACAGCCTGGCACAGATGGCGGAAGCGGCGCCGGAGGAGGATTTCCTCGGCATCGAGGTACATCGCCCCGGCATCGGCCACCTGCTGCAGGAGATCGAGGCGCGCGGTCTGCGCAATGTGCGAGTGATGAACCGGGACGCGGTGGAGGTGCTGGAGCGGCAGATCCCCGCCGCCAGCCTGGACCGGGTACTGCTGTTCTTTCCCGATCCCTGGCACAAGAAGAAACACCACAAGCGGCGCATCCTGCAGTCCCGCTTCATCGAACTGCTGGGCCGGGCGCTACGACCGGGCGGTCGCTTCCACATGGCCACCGACTGGCAGGACTACGCGGAACACATGCGGGCGGAGATGGAACAGGCCACCGATTTCCACAATGTCGCGGGGCCGGGCCGGTATGCGGAAAAACCCGCCTATCGCCCCACCACCAAGTTCGAGCGGCGCGGCCAGCGGCTGGGACACGGGGTGTGGGACCTGGTGTATGAACGGATTTGAAAGGTGCGATGGGCCTTGTCGGGCTGAAGCCCGACCTACAGGGCGGCATGTCCTGTCCATGGGCCGTGCCGCCCAGGGTGTTCGCGGCCGAAGGCCGCTCCTACGGGCGCCTGCCACTCCCGCGTAGGAGCGGGCTCTGCCCGCGAAGGCGGCGCTAGGCCTTGGCCGGCTCCTCGTCGCCGGGTTCCTCCCCGCCTTCCTCGAGCTTCTCCTCTTCCTCGGCGGCGGCACGGGCGGCGGCGGTGAGCGCCTTGACGGCGGCCTCGTTGGGGTCGGAGAAACGGGCGCGCAGCGGGGAGTCGGCCGGCAGTTCGTCGCCCAGCAGGCGGCGCACGGCATTGATGGCCTCGGTGCGGGTACGGAAGAAGAAATCCAGGCCCAGGTGTTCCATGAATCCGCTCTCACGGAAGATATCCAGCACCTGCTTCTTGGCGCGGGCGAACATCAGGGTCACGCCGCCGGTATTGAGGCGATGGGTCAGGCCCTCGATCATCTCCATGCCGGAGGCATCGATCTCGTTGATGCCCTCGCAGTCGATGATCAGGTACTTGAGCCGTTCCTTGTCCGCCACATGGGACAGGATGCGGGTTTCGAAGTAACCGGAATTGGCAAAGTAGAGCGAACCGTCGAAACGCATGATGGACATGACCTCGTCGGTGGGCAGGTTGTAGAGCGAGGCGGCGCGCAGGGTGCCATCCTCGTGCAGGGACAGCTCCACGAAGCGCGGCCGCATGGTGCGGTACAGGTACAGGCCCAGGGACAGCAGCACGCCGACGATGATGGCCTGGTCCAGGTGCGGCGCAACCACCAGGGTCAGCACGAAGGTGATGATGGCCACCCAGCCGTCATGGGGCTGGATCTTCATGGCATGGCGGATGGGGGCGATCTTCACCAGGTTGACCACCGCCATCATGATCACCGCCGCCAGGGTGGCCTGGGGCAGGTGGAAGAGCAGCGGGGTCAGGAACAGCAGGGTGATGGCCACCACGGCACCGGTGACCACGGCGGCGAAGCCGGTGCGCGCCCCGGCGGAGAAGTTCACCGCCGAGCGGGAGAAGGAGCCGGACACCGGGTAGCCCTGGAACAGGCCCGAGGCGATGTTACCGATGCCCTGGCCCACCAGCTCCTGGTTGGTATCCAGGCGCTGGCGGGTCTGGCCGGCCATGGCCTTGGCGATGGCGATGGCCTCCATGAAGCCGATCAGGCCGATGGTCACGGCCGAGGCCATCAACTGGCCGGTGACGGTCCAGCTGAACTCGGGGATGCTGAGACCGGGCAGGCCACTGGGCACCACGCCCACCACCGCGCCACCCGCCGCCTGGAAGCCGAGCAGCCAGGAGGCCAGCGTGGTGATCACCACCGCGGTCAGCACGCCGGGAACCTTCGGGGCGTATTTCTTCAGCAGGATCATGATGGCCAGGGCCACGATACCCATGATCAGGGTGAGCAGGTGGGTATTCTGGCTGGCTTCCACCAGCACCCTCCACACGGTTTCGTAATGATGCTCGGAACTCTCCACGCTGACCCCGAACATCTTGGAAAGCTGCGAGGTGGCGATGATGATGGCGGCGCCGTTGGTGAAGCCGACCACCACGGGATGGGACAGGAAGTCCACCAGCACGCCGAGGCGGAACAGGCCGAGCATGAGCTGGAAGCCCCCCACCATGATGGCCAGCAGGGCCGCGTACACCAGGTAGCCCTCCGGGTTGGCCGAGGCGATGGGCTGCAGGGCGGCGGCGGTCATGAGGGATACCACCGCCACCGGGCCCGTGGCCAGCTGGCGCGAGGAGCCCAGGAAGGAGGCGATGATGACGGGGATGAAGGAGGCATACAGGCCCACGTAGGCGGGCAACCCGGCCAGCTGTGCATAGGCCATGGACTGGGGCACCAGCACCAGGGCCACGGTGATGCCCGCCAGCAGGTCGGCGCGCAAGGTCTCACCGCTGCGCAACTCCCCGATCCATTCCAGAAAGGGCACGAAACGACTCGGCCATTGCGCCACTATATCTCGCAGGTAATTCATCTTATTGATCACTCGGGCAATTCGGGAGGCCCGGCCGGGGAGACCATGGCGTGAAACTGCATATCGTAGCGCGGCATGGTGGATTATTCCACTGCCGGGATGAAGGCAAGCGGCAGTTGTGCTAGCATGCGCGCCTTTGCAGCCGGCACTTTTCTGCCCGGTGGCCGCGAGCCCGGCTCAAGCACGAATTCTGTATTTGTGTATATTTGAGGAGAAATCCATGTCCAAGAAACACCCGATCGTAGCGGTCACCGGCTCTTCCGGCGCCGGCACCACCACCGTCAAGCGCGCCTTCGAGCACATCTTCCGCCGTGAAGGCATCAATCCCCTGGTGGTGGAAGGCGACAGCTTCCATCGCTACGATCGCGCCTCCATGAAGGAGGCCATGAAGAAGGCCGAGGTCGAGGGGAATGTGAACTTCAGCCATTTCGGTCCCGAGGCCAATGTCTTCGACAAGCTCGAAGAGGTGTTCAAGACCTACGGCGCCTCTGGCGCCTGCAAGCGCCGCTATTACCTGCACAGCGATGAAGAGGCCAAGCCCTATGGTCAGAATCCCGGCGAGTTCACTCCCTGGGAAGACATCCCCGCGGGCACCGACCTGCTGTTCTATGAAGGCCTGCACGGCGGCGTGGTAACCGCCGACGCCAACGCGGCCCAGCACGTGGACCTGCTGATCGGCGTGGTGCCCATCGTCAACCTGGAGTGGATCCAGAAAATCTTCCGTGACAACGACGAACGCGGTTATGCCGCCGAAACCATCGTCGATACCATCCTGCGCCGCATGCACGATTATGTGCATTTCATCACCCCGCAGTTCTCGCGCACGGATATCAACTTCCAGCGCGTGCCCACGGTGGATACCTCCAACCCCTTCATCGCCCGCGACATCCCCACGCCGGACGAGTCCTTCGTGGTGATCCGTTTCCGCGACCCGAAGAAGTTGAACGTAAACTTCCCTTATCTGCTCAGCATGCTGGAAGGCTCCTTCATGTCACGGCGCAACAGCCTCGTCGTGCCTGGCGGCAAGATGGGCTTCGCCATGGAAGTCATCCTGGCACCCATCATCGAGAACATCCTGGCCCAGCGGGGCTGAGGAACGGGATCCACATGGGGCGGGATCTCTGTCCCGCCCCATGCCCGCCTCCCCGGGTCTGCTGTATACTCGGGAGCCCAGCCGCCAAGCGGGGCACAGCACCATGAGCCAGCGAACCCAGCCAGTGACAGACACGGACGCCTTTCTGCTCGGCCACGCCGAATCCCCCGACTGGGAAAAGGCCGCCGAACTATGCCTCCAACAGATCGGCTACGTCCCGCCCGCCGCCAACCTGGGCTTTCTCTACGTCACCGACGCCTACGCCCGCATCCTCGACACCATTCTCGAACACCTGCGCGATGAAACCGGCATCCAGCAATGGATCGGCACCGTCGGCATGGGCATTTGTGCGAGCGGCAAGGAATACCATGACAGCGCCGCCATGGCGGCACTGATCACCACCGTACCGCGCGAGTCCTTTCGCATCCTGCCCAGCATGGAACGGCTGCAGGACGTTCGTCTCGAAGAGCTGGATCCCTGGCTGCGGAACTCGCCCTGCCACCTGGCCGTCGTCCACGGCGACCCGCGCAATCCTGAAATCCCAGAGCTCATCACCCGTCTCGCCGAACGACTGCCCGGCGGCTACCTGGTGGGTGGACTCAGTTCCTCGCGCAGCGTCTATCCACAAATCGCCGAGGACATCACCGGCGGCGGGATCTCCGGCGTGGTGTTCAACACCGACGCGCCTGTGGTCACGGCGCTGACCCAGGGTTGCGTGCCCATAGCCGAGCAACACACCATTACCGCCTGTGATCGCAATGTGCTCATCGGCCTCGATGACCGGCCGGCCCTGGATGTGTTCTACGAGGATATCGGCGAGATCCTCGCCCGCGATCCCAACCGCGCCGCCGGCTATATCTTCGCCGGCCTGCCCATCCCCGGTTCCGATACCGGCGACTACCTGGTGCGCAACCTGGTGGGCCTGGACCCCGAGCAAAAACTGCTCGCCATCGGCGACCTGGTGGAAAAGGGCCAGACCATCCAGTTCTGCCGCCGCGACGGCCGCGCCGCCTGGGAGGACCTGCGGCGCATGCTGCAACAACTCAAGCAGCGGCTGCGCGGCCGTACTCCCAAGGGCGGGGTCTACTACACCTGCCTGGGGCGCGGCCAGGAACTGTTCGGCGAGGATTCAGAGGAACTGCGCACCATCCGCCAGGAACTGGGCGACTTTCCCCTGGTGGGCTTCTTCGCCAACGGCGAGATCTCCTGCAACCGGCTGTACGGCTACACGGGCGTGCTGACGGTGTTTGTGTAAATCGTTTTCACCGCAAAGGCGCAAAGAGCGCCGTGACTGCCCGCATACTTCCAGGCATTTTCTATTGCGTGATGGACACCGTAGGAGCGGGCTCTGCCCGCGAACCATTGCAAGCCGTTCGCGGGCAGAGCCCGCTCCTACGGGTGCCATGCCTGCGAACCCGCATCAATCCGCAGGAAATGCGTAATTCGCCTGATCGACAGGGACTTCCACCATGGACACCCTGACCCACGCATTGAGCGGCGCACTGCTGGCGCGCGCCACCCATCGCCCGGCGCAGCGCATCCCGCTCGGCACCCGCAGCTGGATCGGTTTCCTGGCCTGCGCCTTTCCCGACAGCGACTTCGTGCTGCACTGGGTAGATGCCCTGTTCTATTTCAACTGGCATCGCGGCATCACCCACTCGCTGGTGCTGTTGCCCCTGTGGGCGGCGGCCGGGGCCTGGCTGCTGCATCGGGCCTCGCGGCGGCGCTGGCCAATGATGGAACTGTTCTGGCTGCTGACCCTGGCCATCGGC
>JAIVHA010000270.1 GCA_020201295.1 Lysobacteraceae bacterium
GTACGGAATACCGCGCCGGCGCCCCGGTTGTGGTTGAAGGCGTTGACACGGAAGCGCGCCAGGTTGGGGATTTCGAAGGAAAAGTCCGTCTCCAGGAATTCCTCGTAATCCTTGCGCTGCTTGTCGTTCATGATGTCGTAGGTGAGCTGGTGCACAGTCTTGTGATCCAGCGCCGGGACATTGATACGACGGATGTCCCCGTCCACCCGGATCATGGGCGGCAGGCCGGCGGACAGGTGAAGGTCGGAGGCATTGTTCTTGACGCCAAAGGCGAGTAGTTCAGCGATATCCATGCTATTCCCTGACTTGATGAAGCTCTGGACTCCAGTATCGACAGCAGCAACAATTCCTTGATAGTGTCGATCCCGCGTGAAAGCGCATTATTATAAAGATCATCCCTGGAAGTATAGTGTCCACTGCCAAGACCACTTCAGCCCATGCCGATCGCCTGGCGCAGGTGCGGGAACGTATCGCCAGGGCGTGCCGGGACAGCGGCCGGGATCCCGCCGGGGTGCGACTGCTGGCGGTAAGCAAGGGCCAACCCCTCGATGCCCTGCGCGCGCTGGCCGTCGCCGGCCAGCGCCGCTTCGGGGAATCCTACGTCCAGGAGGCCATGACCAAGATCCGGGCGCTGGACTGTCCCGACTGCGAATGGCATTTCATCGGCCCCCTGCAGTCCAATAAAGCAGCCTTGGTGGCGGAAAACTTCGACTGGGTTCACAGTATCGACCGCGTCAGGATCGCCACGGCCCTGTCCCGTCACCGCGCCCCGGACGCCCCGCCCCTGCAGGTCTGCCTGCAAGTGAACATCAGCGGCGAGACCAGCAAGTCCGGGGTGGATGTGGCGGGACTGCCGGCCCTCGCCGAGCAGGTGGCCGTCCTGCCCGGCCTGCGCCTGCGTGGCCTGATGGCCATCCCCCGACCCACCGACAACAGCACCGCGCAGCGTGATGCCTTCCGCCAGCTGCGCGTCGCCTGCGAGGAGCTGCGCCGGCGCGGTCACGACCTCGACACCCTGTCCATGGGCATGTCCGACGACCTGGAGGCCGCCATCGCCGAGGGCAGTACCCTGGTGCGGGTCGGCACGGCGCTGTTCGGCCCACGACCCTTGTCGGGCTGAAACCCGACCTGCAAGATGCCACCGGTATTGAACGTGCCACCCTGTAGGTCGGGCTTCAGCCCGACAATCAACCCGGGCTTGTTTCACCCGTGGTGCGTGGTATCGTGCCGGACATGAAGACCCGCAAGCTCTCCTTCATCGGCGCCGGCAACATGACGCGCAGCCTGGTCGGCGGCCTGATCGCCGACGGCTGCGATCCATCCCTGATCCGCCTGTCCGATCCCGAAGCCGACCGCATCCAGGACCTGGCCCACCGCCTCGGGGTGCAAATCCTGCAGGACAATCGCGCCGTGATCGAGGACGCTGACCTGGTGGTGCTGGCCGTGAAGCCCCAGGTGCTGCCCGCGGTGGCCCGGGAGATCGCCGACCGGGTGCAGGACCGGCAACCGCTGGTGATCTCCATCGCCGCCGGCATACGCACCCGCGACCTGGCCCGCTGGCTGGGCGCGGACATCGCGATCGTGCGCGCCATGCCCAACACCCCGGCCCTGGTGCAGAGCGGCGCCACCGGCCTGTTCGCCAATACCCATGTACGCGACGAGCAGCGCGACCTGGCCGAAACCATCCTGCGTGCCGTGGGCCTGACCCTGTGGGTGGAGCAGGAAGAGCAACTGGATCTGGTCACCGCCCTGTCCGGCAGTGGCCCGGCGTATTTCTTCCTGGTCATGGAGGCCCTGCAGGAGGCCGCCACCAAGCTCGGCCTGCCCGCCGAAACGGCGCGCCTGCTGGCCCTCCAGACCGCCTTCGGCGCCAGCCGCATGGCACTGGAAAGCGACGAGGACGCCGCCACCCTGCGCCAGCGTGTCACCTCCCCCGGCGGCACTACGGAGCAGGCCCTGCGGGTGCTGGAGGATGGCGGGTTGCGGAGTCTCATGGAGCAGGCCCTGAGCGCGGCGGCACGCCGTTCGCGTGAGCTGGCGGATCAATTCGGAGCACAGTGATGGGCAGCAGCTATTTCACCAATCCCGTCGAATTCCTCATCAACACCCTGTTCGGCCTCTACGTGCTGGCCATCATGCTGCGCACCCTGCTGGCCGCGGTGCGGGCGGATTTCTACAACCCCCTGAGCCAGTTCCTGGTACGCATCACCAACCCGCCGCTCATTCCGTTGCGCCGCCTGGTACCCAGCATCGGCCGCATCGACACCAGCGCCATCCTGCTCATGCTGGCGGTGCAGATGCTGGCCATCCTGCTGATCCTGCTGCTGCGCGGGGGAGGCATCCCGTTCGGTTCCCTGCTGCTGCTATCCATCGCCGAGCTGATCAACCTGCTGTTCAACATCTACATCATCGCCATTATCGTGCTGGCCATTCTCAGCTGGGTGAA
>JAIVHA010000271.1 GCA_020201295.1 Lysobacteraceae bacterium
GGCTGACGTCGCGCCGGCTCATGGCTGCCCTGATTCGGGTACAATCGCTCCTTTCATCATCCTGTCACGCCGATGTCCTTCCCCACCCGCAATGTCATGGTCGGCCTGTCCGGCGGCGTCGATTCCGCCGTCGCCGCCCTGTTGTTGTTGGAGCAGGGCTGCCAGGTGGAAGCCCTGTTCATGAAGAACTGGGAAGAGGACGACGGCCCGGAGTACTGCTCCGCCGCCGTCGACCTGGAGGATGCCACCGCAGTCAGCGAACAACTGGGCATCCCTCTGCACACCATCAATTTCTCGGCCGAGTACTGGGACCGGGTATTCGAGTATTTCCTGGCTGAATATCGTGCCGGCCGCACCCCCAATCCCGATGTGCTGTGCAACCGCGAGATCAAGTTCCGTGCCTTCCTCGATCATGCCCTGCGGCAAGGCGCGGACCACATCGCCACCGGGCATTATGCGCAACTGGGGGAACGGAACGGCCGGATGGAATTGCGCAAGGGCGCCGATCCCGACAAGGACCAGAGTTATTTTCTCCACCAACTCGACCAGCGCGCCCTGCGCCACAGCCTGTTTCCCATCGGCCATCTACCCAAGGCCGAGGTACGACGCCTGGCCGAAGCGGCCGGTTTCCCCAATCACGCCAAGAAGGACAGCACCGGCATCTGCTTCATCGGCGAGCGGCGTTTCCGGGATTTTCTCGCCCGCTACCTGCCGGCCCAGCCGGGTGAGATTCGCTCCGTGGACGGCGAGCGGCTCGGCGAACACCAGGGGTTGATGTATCACACCCTCGGACAGCGCCAGGGCCTGGGTATCGGCGGCGTGCAGGGCAAGGGCGAGGAGCCCTGGTACGTGGTGGACAAGGACCTGGAGCGCAATGTGCTCGTCGTGGCCCAGGGCGGCTCGCACCCGGCCCTCTACCACCAGGGTCTGCATGCCAGCCAGCTGCACTGGATCAGCGGCAGCGCGCCGCAGGCACCCTTCCCCTGCAGCGCCCGCATCCGCTATCGTCAGCAGGACCAGGCCTGTGTCATCGAACGGCTCGATGGCGATCGCTGCGAGGTGCGTTTCGACATACCGCAGCGTGCCATCAGCCCGGGCCAGTCCATCGCTTTCTACGCCGGCGACGTCTGCCTCGGCGGCGGTATCATAGAGGGGCGATACTGAATGAACCACCAAGGGGAAAGATTTACCCGGTAGTTGCAAAAATTCGTTGGGAAAATGCATGACGGCTCGGTACAGGTCCTTCGAGAACTGCCCTTGACCAACGCGTCTGGAATGCACCGGCAGTGCGCTCCAGCATAGGCGCCGCTCCTACGGGCGAAATTTTGCAATGATTGGGTTATCTTGGCGCCCTTGGCGTCTTGGCGGTTACAAGGTTTTCATTGGCACCTCAACGTACGTTGCGAATCACCGCATCCCCAAAACCAGGAGGAACCGAAACCCCATGCACCGCACCGAAGCCGAACGCGCCCTCGCCATCGCAGGCCTGCTGCAGGCCTGCCGGCTGGTACAGCAGGTCGCCCATGGCCGTCCCCGCGATACCCAGGCCCTGGAGACCAGCATCGGCAGCATCTTCAAGCTCGACGCGGACAGCGCCCTGGAGGTATATGGCAGCTTGGCCGGACTGCGCACCGGCCTGGATCTGGTGCGGCAGCAGCTGGAAGGGAAGCCCAACAAGCCGGACCTGGAACTGAGCCGCTATGCCATCGCCATCCTCCACCTGGAACGCAAACTCGGCCAGCACCCGCAGCTGCTGCAGCGCATCAAGACCGGCGTGGAAATGGCCCTTTCCCAGGCCGACTATTTCTCCCTGGTACACACCAATGTCATCGCCAGCCTGGCGGAGACCTACCAGCAGACCGTCAGCACCCTCACCCCGCGCATCATGGTGCAAGGCGACCAGAACCAGCTCGATAACCCCGACAACGCCAACTGGATCCGCGCCCTGCTGCTGGCGGCCATCCGTTCCGCCGTACTCTGGCGCCAGGCGGGCGGCAGCCGCTGGAAGCTGCTTCTGTCCCGCCGCAAGGTGGTCGCCGCGGCACAAGGCTGGCTGGAGCAGGAACGGGGGCCGCTGCACTGATCCGGCCGGCCACCCTGTAGGAGCGGGCTCTGCCCGCGAATCAGTACACTGCCTGACCAGTTCGCGGGCAGAGCCAGCTCCTACAGGTGTTTATTTTATATTTCATGATATTGCTGGTTATATCTAATGTGTAGTTTAAGGTTAGTCCCGTCCTGCCCGGACTAGGCGCTCGCCGCCGGATGCCGCATAATTGCCCGCTTTTGCGACGCCTTTTCCGCAGCCCAGCCGATTTCAGGAGTGAACATGAACGACAGTTTTTCCACCCGCGGCACCCTCCCGGTCGGGGGCAAGACCTATGAAATCTTTCGTCTGACCCGCCTGACGGAACAGGACCGGGTCAGC
>JAIVHA010000114.1 GCA_020201295.1 Lysobacteraceae bacterium
TTCCATGCGACCGTCGCCGACAGAGGCGCTGAAGGTCATGTCCGTGTCCTGGGAGGCCACGTCCAGGTGACGGAACAGGGCGGTGAGCTCAGGGTAGTTGCGTTCGTTGAACACCACGAAGCCTGTGTCCACCGTCACGGGGCCGCGGGAACCCTCTACAGTCAGGGTATTGCTGTGCCCACCCACGTAGTGATTGCGCTCGAATAGGGTCACCTCGTGGCGGCTGCCCAGCAGCCAGGCGCTGGCCAGTCCCGAGATGCCGCCTCCAATCACTGCGATACGTTCTTGTTTCATGGCTCAGGGCCTCCGGGCCGGGGTGTGGGGCAAGCTTGCGAGAGGTCTATGCAATAGTTATACACCAACTGTACAAGTTATGTAAATTACTGTACAAGTATTTTTGTGCACCCGTTGATCCGGAGACCTGTCATGAACCGATTCCCCCTTTTCCTGCTCGTGTTGCTGATCGTCGGGGCTCTGGCCAGCCCCACCATGGCGGCCTGTCCCGACTATCTGGACGTGAACAAGCGCCCGCTCACGGGCGGTGAGGCAGTGAATCTGTGCGCGACCTACAAGGGCCAGGTGATGCTGGTGGTCAACACCGCCAGCAAGTGCGGTTTCACCCGCCAGTTCGAGGGGCTGGAGGCCCTGTACGCCCGTTACAAGGACCAGGGCCTGGTGGTGATGGGCTTCCCGTCCAATGACTTCGGTGGCCAGGAGCCAGGTACCGAGGAGCAGATCCTGGATTTCTGCCGCCTCACCTATGGGGTGCAGTTCCCCATGTTCGAGAAGACCCACGCGGCACGGGCTCAGGCGGATGTGCTCTACCAGGGGCTGGGTCGGGAGACCGGAGAGTTTCCTGCCTGGAACTTCCACAAGTACCTGATCGACCGGGAGGGTCGCGTGGTGGGCAGCTTTCCCAGTCGCGTGACACCCGATGACCCGGATCTGGTCCGGGCCATCGAGGGACTGCTGTGAACGCTAGCCTGTCCATGGAGGAAACCCCCGGCTGGTTGCGTGAGGCCCTGACCGGTGCCCGGGTGGTGATCTTCCGTTCCCGGCTCACGGACGTGCGGCCCCTGAAGGGCTGGCTTGCCGGACACCCTGGTCTGCCGGTTCGGGAGGTGCTCATGGAGATGGGCAGCGGTGAACAGCGGGATCGCTTCCAGGCCCTCAAGGCCCAGACGGGCTGGGGCACCTTGCCCCAGGTCTTCGTGGATGGGCAGTTCGTGGGCGGTCAGGTGGAGTTTTTTGGCCATCCCGTGGTGTTGGGCCCGGCGGCATCTGTGGCAAGCCAGGGGGTTCCTGATAAGGCGTTGCCGTCACCGAAGCTGATCCAGGCATTGGGTTATGCGGGCCTGCTGCCTTTTGCTGCGGGGGTGTTGATGCTGCTGCTCCCGGGCCTGCCCTTGCCTGAGGGCTTCGGGGTTGACTGGCTGCTGGCCTACGGGGCTGTCATCGCCACCTTCCTGGGAGCGGTGCACTGGGGCGCGGCCCTGGCCGGGCGGTACGGGGCCGGGGAGGCCGGGGGCGCTGCGGTCTGGGCTGTAATCCCCTCCATCCTGGCCTGGGTCACGTTGTTGCTGCCCGCCAGCTGGGCCTTGCCCGGCCAGGTGCTGTTGTTCGGCCTGATCCTCGGGGTAGACCGGCGTTACGGTGCGCGTCTGGTCTGGACCGGGTATTATCGGCGCCTGAGAACAATCCTGAGTACGACAGTCATGATTCTGCTGGGCATCGCCTGGCTGGTCCCGATGGCCCACGCCTGAGTCAGATCCAGGGCACCCGACAGAACCTAGAAAGGAAGAGTTGATGAGCGATCACCACTGCGAGCACGACGATGATTTTCCCGCCGCCGAGGCGGAACAGGGCATGGCCCAGGACTACACCCGCATCATCCAGGGCCTGGGGGAGGACCCCGATCGCAATGGCCTGATTGGCACCCCGCTACGCGCCGCCCGGGCCATGTCCTACCTCACCCGGGGTTACAACCAGAACCTGGAGGAGCTGGTCAACGGTGCCTTGTTCGATACCGATAATGACGAGATGGTGCTGGTACGGGACATCGAATTCTACTCCCTGTGCGAGCATCACCTGCTGCCCTTCCTGGGCCGCTGTCACGTGGCTTACCTGCCCCAGAGCCGGGTCATCGGCCTGTCCAAGATCGCGCGCATCGTGGACATGTTCGCCCGCCGCCTGCAGATCCAGGAGACCCTGACCCGTCAGATCGCCGAGGCCATCGAGTCGGTGACCGGTGCCCGGGGCGTGGCCGTGGTCATGGAGGCCAAGCACATGTGCATGATGATGCGCGGTGTGGAAAAGCAGAACGCCACCATGACCACCTCCATGATGACCGGCACCTTCCGCAAGGACGCCCGCACCCGGGCGGAGTTCATGGGGCTGCTGCGCAGTAATTGATT
>JAIVHA010000115.1 GCA_020201295.1 Lysobacteraceae bacterium
CCCTAACCCTCTCCCTGAGGGAGAGGGGATAAACACCCCGCCTCAGGCTTTTCTGCCCCCTCTCCCGCACCGCGGGGGAGGGTTGGGGAGGGGGAGGGGTTGGGGGTTTACCCCCCCTACTCCTCCACGCCGTTATGCTGCTGCAATACCCGCTTGACCCGGGAAAATCCGCGATGCATGGATTTCTCCAGGGCCTGCACCCGACTTTCCAGGGCTGCGACCCGCAACTCCACATTGCCCCAGGAATACATGGCCGGCATGGCGTAGTCAGTAGGCGCCTCGGGCATGCCGATGGGGCCTGTGTCATCTTCCATGGGGGTCAATTCATCTTCCAGTTCCCGGGCCACGGTGCGGACCGTGTCGGCATCCACGTCGTGGCGTTCTTCCAGGAAGGTGAACAGCAGCAGACGGTCGGCAAGATTGTTGATGCGCCGGGGGATGCCCTGGGTGTAACGATGGATCTCGCCGAAGGCCTCGTCACTGAAGGCAGGATCATTCTTCCAGCCGGCAGTGGTCAGTCGGTATTCGATGTATTCCCGCGTCTCCTGTTCGTTCAAAGGCGTGAGGTGACAGGCAGCGATGAAGCGCTGACGCAGCTGCTCCAGGTCGTCATGCTGCAGGGTGCGGCGAAACTGGGCCTGGCCCAGCAGGAAGCTCTGCAGCAGGGGCTTGTCGCCTACCTGGAAGTTGGACAGCATGCGCAACTCCTCCAGGGCCTGGGGCGCAAGGTTCTGGGCCTCGTCCACCACCAGCAGGACGCGCTTGCCCTCCCGGGCGCGGTTCATGAGGAACTTCTCCAGGCGAGCCAGCAGGGTGGACTTGCTGTCTCCACTCACCTCCAGTCCGAAGGCCTGGGCCACCATACGCAGCAGGTCGTCGGCCTGCAACTGGGTGGTCACAATCTGGGCGGCCACCACCTCGTTTTCCGGCAATTCCCGAAACAGGGTGCGAACCAGGGTGGTCTTGCCCGTGCCCACCTCGCCGGTGATGGCGATGAAGCCCTCCGCCTGGCTCAGGCCATAGCGCAGGTAGGCCAGCGCCCGTTTATGGATGCTGCTGCCGAAGAAGAACCGGGGGTCCGGACTCAACTGGAAGGGTTTGCGGTCGAGCTTGAAGAATTCTTTATACATGGGCTGGGCTCAGAAATTTGCCCGAAACGAGGCGGTGATCCGGTTTTCGTGGTATTCGTTGCCGGCGAGATTGGACTCGCGTTCCACAAAACGATAGTTCAATGAAGCGGTGGTGCGCGGCGTCATGTCGCGGACAAGGCCTGCGCCAGTGATGTAGTAGGTGTCTTGCCGATCATCGAGGCTATAGCTGATCTCCTGGACGCTGGCATTCAATACCAGCCGCGTACGGGGTGCCACACGCCAGGAGGCATTGGCCGCCACACCCGTGACTCGCTCTTCCCGGTTTGAGACTTCGTATTCACGCTGCTCATCGAAATAGCGGATCCCCCAAGAGGTCTTGGGCCGATCGCCGGAAAACCCGGCCGTGAAACGACGACTGAGATAGACGCCCGCGCGAAGGTCAGGAAACTCCACATCAATGAACACCGGCTCCCCGTCAATGATCACCGGGATCCCGGCTTCATCCACGATGGGCAACACAACGCGCTGCAGTTCGAACTCGTTCACCGTGGTGGGTGCCTCGGTGTAGTCCATGAAAAAGCGGCTGTTGCGGAATCGATGTTGCAGATTGCCACCGTAGGTTTCACCGAAATACCGTTCGCCGTAGAAGCCTTCCATGGTGGTTCGGTTGCCCGGCTGCCAGGTGGCACCCGCCCGCCAGAATGTGTCATCGGGACGTGCGCGACTGGGATCCTGGACGAAGTCATTGTCCTCTTCGCCGCCGGCGGCGAAGACGCTCAGGCGGTTCGTGATGTTGAGCCGCACGAGGGCCTCCGCCATCTGAAAGGTGACCGAGGAACCATCATCGTATTCGGTTTCAGTGCGATTGAAGCTCAAGCCCCAGCCGATGCGCGAAAACATGGCGCCGCTGTCGAGACGGGCCAGCATCCGGTTGCTCTCGCTGCCGGCGCCGCTCACCGACGAATCCACGTAATCAACCCGGTCATAGGTGTAGCGCAACTGGCCGGTGGCGAAATCTCCCACGGGCTGGATATAGAACGGGCTCAATCTGAACGTGGCCACATCACTGCGGTTGCCGAAAACGTTCAGGTTATCCCCGCCGCCTCCCCCACCCTGGGCCGAGATCAAACGCTGGCTGTACGTTGCGGCACTCTCGACGAAAAACCGCTCGGGCATCAGCTCCACCCGACCATCGCCAGCAAACTGGTGGTAGGTGTTGTTGCGGCGGTCGATCATTGGGCGCACGGCGAACATTGTCGGTGTATACCTGGCTGATGCCCACGTGGGGCGTGAAATTCCAGCGACTGTCCTCTTCGCCCAGGACCACCGGCGTCGTGAACATCAAGCCCAGGGCTGTGCCCAGCGCCACGCCAGGCCGCTTCATGTGCTGGCTGTCCCGTGATAGCCATAGGCGCCATAACCGTAGTAGTCCGAGCCCAGAAGGCGGCGGGTCTTGTTGAGCACCAGGCCGATGGGTTTGGAACTGTCCAGCAGGCCCAGGGCATCCTTGACCCGATTCTGGGAGGTTCGCTCTGATTCAACCACGAACACAATCTGCCCCATGAGTCCGGCCAGCACCACGGATTCACTGGTCATGAGCAATGGCGGGGTATCGAAGATCACCACCCGGTCGTTGTAGCGGGTGGCCAGATCCTGGGTCAGGCGCTGCATGTCCTCACTGGCCAGCAATTCGTTGGAATGGGCGTGATATCGGCCCATGGGGATGACCCGCAGCTTGGGCAGACTGGTGCGCAGGATCACGTCACTCACGTCAAGGTTGTCGTCGGTGAGCAGATCGATCAGGCCCGGCCCCATGGGGGTGCCAAGCACTTCATGGACCCGGGCACGACCCACGTCAGCATCCACAAGCAGTACGGTCTTGTCCATCTCCATGGCGATACTGATGGCCAGGTTGATGGCAGTCCAGGTCTTGCCCTCGCCCGCATGGGCGCTGGTGACCATGATCATGTTGCCATGATCAACCAGGGGTGCGCCGCGCCCGAAGGCGTTTTCCAGCAGGGGCCGCTTGATGATGCGGAACTCCTCCGCCAGGCGACTGCGTTCGCCATCGGGCGTGATAAAACCGCGGGCCTTGAGGGCCGAAAGGTTGATTTCCACCCGGGTGCTGCTGTCGGGCTTGCGCAGCGGATGCCTGGCGTGGGCGGCGGCATCATCCTGGTGAGGCTCCGGCTCGGGGGCCATCGGCTCCAGTCGGAGCGGAGATTCATCGGGGGAGGCCTGCCCCGCTGGAGCAGCGGACATCGGATCTGGCGCGCGGGCCGGCGCCTGGCCCAGTCGTGCGGCCGCCTTTTCGATGAGACCCATACCCTGTTTGCCTGTGTCCATAGTCATCCCAACAGTCGCTCAACCAGATGCATCTGCAAACCGCCCAGCATCACCATCAGACCAAAGGCCACCAGCAGCGCACCCGTCACCGAGGCGAAGGACATTAGTTCCACCCGCTCACGTATACGGGTACGTCGATCCATTACCTGGGTCACCGTACCCAGCACCGGGAAACCGGTCAGGGCATTGAGCAGGCGGCGATCGTCGAAGACCGGCCGCAACTGGGCGACCACGAAGGCCAGGCCCGCACCGGCGCCCAGACCGAGGAACAACACGGCTGCGAACAGCATGGGTCGGTTGGGCCCGGAAGGGGAAAGCGGCACACGGGCCGGATCCACCACCCGGAACTGCACCTGTTCGCCCCGGTCTTCCACGCTCTGGGACATGCTCGCGGACTCGCGCCGGCGCAGCAGCTGTTCATAGTTCTCGCGGTTGACGGAGTAGTCCCGATCCAGGCGCTTGAGTTCGGCCTCGATGTTGGGGATCGTGTCCACCATGCGCTGCAATTCATCGACCTGTGCCTGGTACTCCTGCACCCGCACGCGCAGGGAGGAGACTTCGACCTCGGCGTTGGACAGGGTCATGCGCATCTGCTGATAGACGGGGTTGCTGTCGAGCTGCGGATCCGCCATGCCCGAACGGCTTTCGGCAAGCAGGGCCAGCTCTTGCTGTTTCTGGCGCTCGAGATTGCGCAGGGTGCGCCGCAGGGAGATGACATCCGGATGCTGTTCGGTATAACTGAGCAGCATCTCATCCAGGCGTTGCTCCATGTTCTGGATACGTCCATCAAGGGCCGAGGTTGCGGCCTGGGGCAGACCACCGCCAACGATACCGAAGGTGGGCTCCTCGCCTGCCAGTTGGCGTTGTACTTCGTCGCGCCGGTTCTCGGCCTCGCGCAGGCGCAGCCGGGCATCTTCCAACTGACTCTGGGCCTGCTGCATGCGCTGGTAATAATCACCGCGTTCGCCCGGGAGCATGCCCACATTGTCCCGACGGAAATTCGCCAGGCGCTGTTCGGCCGCCCCCAGGCGCTGCTCGTATTCGGCGATCTGCTGGTCGATGAAGCGCTGGGCCATGTCGCTGTCCACCCGGGTATCACCCAGGGCGCTCTCCACGAATATGGTCAGCAGGGCCTGGACCACGGCGTGGGCACGCTCGGGGTTGGCGTCGCTGTAGGAGAGCGTGTAGAGATTATGCTCGTCGGAACCCAGGATGCTGATACCGCTGCGCAGCCGTGCGA
>JAIVHA010000272.1:0-1507 GCA_020201295.1 Lysobacteraceae bacterium
ACAGCCGCGACTGCGGGCACGTTTGACTTTGCGTGCGCCATTTTCAATAGTGTTCGTCGTGGACATCGAACAGGTACGCACCTTTCTGGCCGTAGCCGCCAACGGCAGCTTCCTTGAAGCGGCAACGCGCCTGCATGTCACCCAGTCCACCGTCAGCGCCCGCATCCAGAACCTGGAACAATGGCTGGGTACCCGGCTGTTCACTCGCAATCGCGCCGGCGCTGTCCTCACCCCGGCGGGGCGCCGTTTCCTGCGCCATGCCAAGGCGCTCATCCTGACCCTGGAACAGGCGCGCCATGATGTGGGGCTGCCGAGCCGCTTTCGTGCCAGCATCACGGTGGGCGCACGCATCGCCCTGTGGGAGGGTTTCCTGCCCGAGTGGGTGGGCCAGGTGCGCGCGGCGGAGCCGGACATCTCGCTGCGCTGTGAAATCGGTTTCGAGGAGGACCTGATGCGGCGCCTGGTCGAGGGCACGCTGGACATCGGCCTCATGTACAGCCCCCAGCACAGCCCCGGGGTACGCATCGAGCCCCTGTTCGACGAGGTGCTGGTGTTGCTGACCACCGATCCCGAACGTGCCTGGCCCGACGAGCAATATATCCACGTGGACTGGGGGCCAGCCTTCTACGCCCAGTTCAATAATCACTATCCCGACCAGGAACGGCCGGCGCAGATGGTCAATATCGGTTGGCTGGGCGTGCAGTTGATCCTGCACAACGGCGGCTCCTGCTTCCTGCCCATGCGCATGACCGACCCGCTCATCCGCCAAGGCCGACTGTTCCCGGTGGCCGACAGTCCGCGCTTTCGCCTGCCCGCCTACCTGGCCTACCCGCGCGACTCCGATTCACTGGTGTTGGCGCAACTGCTGGATGGGCTGCGCTCCAGGGCCGCCGAAGAGCAGCAACGGGCCGATGCCCTCTTGCGTGACTAGGGGCCTGTCGGACTTGAGGCTGATCTCGGCAACTGCTCCATGCGTTGCTCTACCTCCTGCATCCATGCAGTCGTACTGCCCGGTGGGAGAGCGGCCCAAATTTCCCTGATTCCTCGTTGCGTAGGTCTACTATGCGCCTCGAAATCATGAAAAGCGGGATTACTGCTGAAGGCCCTCACGCAACTACAGGTCGGCCTGGCGGTGATCCTGATCACCGCCGCGGCCAGCAGCCGCCTGCTGGCGGGCTTCAGCCCTGCGCACAGTCAGTATCTGTTGTGGCTGTCGGTCCCGTGCTGGTCAGCGGCCTTTCTGATCCTGTTGCTACGGCTATTGCACCCCGCATCACCAGGGGGCAAGCCTCGGGTACGGGGTAAAGGCGGTTTGCCTGCGCTCACCTTCAGCCCGTGCTCCAGGCCCGTGGCTTGCGCATACCGGCGATGCGGCAGGCCTGCTTCACATAGCCGTAGGGGAACAGTTCGAACAGGCGGGCCTTGGCCTGGCGACCATGACCCAGTTCGTCAGCCAGGAAATGGATGACGAAACGGGCATCCACGGCCACCCGGTTCTGTTCGTACC
>JAIVHA010000272.1:1557-3933 GCA_020201295.1 Lysobacteraceae bacterium
ACCATGACCCAGTTCGTCAGCCAGGAAATGGATGACGAAACGGGCATCCACGGCCACCCGGTTCTGTTCGTACCAGTCCCGGATGAAACGGATCACCCGCCAGTGTTCGTCCGTCAGTTCGATTTCCTCGTCCGCCGCCAGCAGGGCAGCGAGCTCCTCGTTCCAGTCTTCGGGGTCCAGGAGATAACCTTCCATGTCCAGCGCCAGTCCCGATACACGTCTGATGGCGCTGCTGCGGTCTGATTCCAGGGTTGCACTCATCGTTTGCTCCTTGGTCAATGGTTGGAAGAACGGCCTGGGATCATTCTTGCCCGCCCATTAATGAAACTCAAACGATATTATTCACTAGTTATTATTCATAATTTCGATATTAAAACGCTGCCCCTATCCAAGTGCAGTCGGCGGTCGCACTGGCGATGCCCGGCAGGCACGGGGACTGCTAGACTTGATCCAACGCAACTTCTTGCAGGTTTGCCATGATCCGATGCACCGGCGATTGCCGTACCGGCCCCTGCCGCATCCTCCTGCAGCCCAACCGCCCGCTCAGCTGGCGTGGCAGCCAGCTGGCCTGGCTACTGATCAGCCTGCCCGCCCTGCTTCTGGCCCTGGTCCTCACGGCCATGGGCTTCTGGCCCATCCTGCCCTTCGCGGGGCTGGAACTGGGACTGCTCTACCTGGCCTTTTATCTCAGTTCCCGCCGCCAGTACTGCCAGGAGCATCTGAACCTCACCCGCAAGGACGTCATCGTCACCCGCCTGTCCGGTGGACGTCGCACCCGCATACGCCTGCCCCGCGCCTGGACCCGCCTGAGCCTGCTCAAGGGTCCAGGCAGCTGGCACCCGCCACGCATCTCCCTGCTGTATTGCGGGCGGATGACGGAAATCGGTGCCGAGCTCGATGAGGCCGAACGCCAGCAACTGCTCGATACCCTGCAAGCAGCGGGCATCGCGCGGGAACCCCGGCACATGGCGTAAAGGCGCAATTGGCTTGGGAGTGCATACGGCGCGGGGGATGATTTCAAGTCCGGCAATTTCGAACCGGCGTATCAGGCGACAATACTGCGAGTGAGCTCGAGCAGTTCCCCGGCCGTGGCGGCTGCCGGATCCCGCTGTCCGTCACCTGAATGATAAGTTGCCGCGCTACCGCCTCGTAGCGAGCGGTTACACGCACGAATCCCCGCTCGGTGAATTTCACCGCATTGGTGGCGAGGTTCATGAGTATCTGTTTGAGACGAAGGGGATCGGTGGTGATGCGTCCGGGAATGGGGTATTCGTACTGGATATCGAATTCCAATCCCTTCTCACGCGCCTGCATACCCACCAGGGATTCGAGATCCTGAAGCAGATCGAAGGGGTTGACCGCGAGTTTTTCCACCGTGAGTCGGTTGGCCTCGATCTTGGAAAGATCGAGAATATCGTTGATGAGGGTCAGCAAGTGACGGCTGTTGCGGATAATGGTGCGCAGGGAATGGCGTCAGGCACAACTCCAGGTTGCCTCTGGATACCTGCTGCGTGGCGTCGACGAGCACCTCGAAAGGCTTGGCCAACACGTTCTGGATGGTCCAGCTGAGAATGATACCGATGGCAAGTATGGTCAGGGCAATGATTACCAACACACCGTCACGCTGCGCGCGAATCAGGGACTGGATGTCGGGGTAGTGGGCCGTGATATGCAGGGACATTGCCTCGCCACTGTTCCAGGTGGGTAGAAAGTGCGGTAACTCGAGGCTCTGAGATTGTCCATCGGCGGGAATGGCGCCGATCTCCATGGAATGATTTCCGATGGTGAGGATCAGGCCTTGCAGGTAGCTGTCATCGAGAGTGGTCGACAAGCGTTCACGCAAGGATCGCAGGCCGGCTTCGTCATCGGGGAACGGGGCTGCCGAACTACTCGTCGACCATTTCAAACCCGTCGTCACCACGGCGCACCTTGAACCACTTGGACACCTCCTTGATTTCCGGATCACCTTCTCCTCGCTGCAGCCGCTGCATGACGTAGCGGATATACACCAGGCTGGTGCCGTCGTTCATTTCCGTGATATTGAGTTCGTCCACCGATAATAACTGGCTGGCGATGATGGTTTCGCCCGCGTGAAAATTGCGTAACCGTTCCGCCGCGTGCTCCGCTTCCACGCGTGCCCGTTCCACATCGTCGAGGACCGCCCTGGCCTCTTCCAACTGGGCGGGCGACAATTGTTCGCGCAGGAAGTCGCGCTGTACGCGGGCATTGCCGAGCCCTTGCTCCGCGGCGCGTTCGAACCACTGCCGAGCCTGTACCGGATCGGCACGCACGCCCTTGCCTTCTTCGTACATCAGGCCAATGTGATGCTGTGCCACTGCATCCCCCTCATTGGCCAGCGGCAACAGGAACTGCAGC
>JAIVHA010000013.1 GCA_020201295.1 Lysobacteraceae bacterium
CCTGAACGCTCACCCGGTGGCCGGGGTGCGTCTTGGCGAATAGTCCCTCATCGTCACTCCTGCCCTCATGGCCGTGAAGCCCAATGCCCGGGCCCTGGCGGCGCTGGCCGTGGCCGAGGTGGTGGGCCACCAGGGCCGCTCTCTGAGCGCCGTGTTGCCGGCCCTGCTGGACCAGGCCCCGGCACGGGATCGGGCCCTGGTGCAGGAACTGGCCTTCGGCGCCCTGCGCTGGTATCCGCGCCTGGAGATCATGCTGGCCAGCCTGCTGCAGAAACCCCTCAAGGACAAGGAACGGGAGCTGCGGGCGTTGTTGCTGGTCGGCCTGTACCAGCTGGGCTGGCTGTCCCTGGCACCCCACGGCGTCGTGCATGACAGCGTGGAGGCGGCGCGCCAGCTGGGCAAGGACTGGGCCGGCAAGCTGGTCAACGCCGTGCTACGCAATTTCCAGCGCCAGCGCGAGGCGATCGAGGCCCGTGCCGATGCCAGCGAGACGGGCCGCCACGCCCACCCGGACTGGCTGCTGCGGGCGTGGCAGCGGGACTGGCCGGAACACTGGCAAGCCATCGCCGC
This sequence comes from Lysobacteraceae bacterium, assembly GCA_020201295.1. Taxonomy (GTDB): domain Bacteria; phylum Pseudomonadota; class Gammaproteobacteria; order DSM-19610; family DSM-19610; genus JAIVHA01. The sequence goes on from JAIVHA010000013.1 coordinate 571, forward strand.
GGCGGGCAACCAGCGCCCACCCATGAGCCTGCGGGTCAATGCACGGCGCCAATCCCGTGCCGATTACCTGGGACGCCTGGCTGCCCTGGACCCCGGCGCGGAACCGATCGCCGACACCGAACAGGGCATTCGCCTGAGCACGCCCCTGGCCGTGGAGGCCTTGCCGGGCTTTGCGGATGGCCTGGTGTCGGTGCAGGACGGCGCCGCCCAGCTGGCGGTCCAGTTGCTGGAGGTGCAGCCGGGCATGCGCGTGCTCGATGCCTGCGCCGCCCCCGGCGGCAAGACCGGTCATATCCTGGAGCGCTATCCGGAGCTGGCGGAACTGATGGCCCTGGACCAGGATGCCGAGCGCCTGCGGCGGGTGCGGGAGAACCTGGACCGGCTCGGCCTGCGGGCGGAGCTCGTCGCCGCCGATGCGGCGGCCGTGGAACACTGGTGGGACGGGCGTCCATTCGAGCGCATCCTGCTCGATGCCCCCTGCAGTGCCAGCGGTGTGATCCGCCGTCACCCGGACATCAAGATCCTGCGCCGGGCCGACGACGTGGCCGGTCTGGTGGTGCAACAGCGGCGACTATTGGAGGCCCTGTGGCCCTTGCTGGTGCCAGGCGGTATGCTCGAGTACTGTACCTGTTCGGTACTGCGCGCAGAAAACACTGAACAGCTCCAGGCCTTTTTGCAGGATCATCCCGAGGCGCGGGAACAGCCTGTCCGTGCCGACTGGGGGCATGCCTGTGCCGTGGGGCGACAACGCCTGCCGGGCGAGCAGGATATGGATGGCTTCTATTACGCTTGCATTCAAAAACAGGTCTAGTACCCGGGTCCGGGGCTGGCTGCTGCGTTCGTGTTGCCTGCTGCTGAGTCTTGCCATGGGTGCCGTGGCGGCCGCTGAGCCGGTGCGGGACAGCAGTTTTGCCGTGCACGAGGCGCGCAGCCTGCTGGTCAACGGGGTCTACCGGATCAGCGCCCAGGTGGAATACCAGCTCGGTGACCAGGCGCTGGAGGCGCTGGAGCACGGCGTGCCCCTGGTGCTGGAGATCAAGATTCAGGTCTATCGCCAGCGGGAATGGTTGTGGAGCGAACAGGTGGCGCAGCTGCGCCAGCGCTATCAGCTCCGCTACCACGCCCTGAGCCGGCGCTATCTGGTGCATAGCTTCAATACCGGGGTGCAGCACAGTTTTCAGTATCTCGAGGATGCCCTGCAGGCCATCGGCACCCTGTATGACCTGCCCCTGCTCGATGCCCGCCTGCTGGAGCCCGAAGGCGAGTATGAATTGCGCTTGCGTGCCGACCTCGATATCGAGGAATTACCCACCCCGATCCGCCTCTGGGCCTACCTGTCCTCGGGCTGGGGCGTGAAAAGCGACTGGTACACATGGCCACTGGAGCCCTGAGTCGGCGCCTGGGCATTTGGCCCATGCTGGGACTGTTCCTGCTGTTGCTGATCTCCCTCAGCTTCATGAGCAGCGCCACCCATAATTCCGAACGCTTTGGCCAGCTCTACACCTGGTTGCTGCTCATCAATGCCCTGGGCCTGATGGTGCTGGTCACCCTGATCGGCACCAATCTCTACTGGCTGTTAGTCCAGTCGCGACGGCGTGCGCCGGGGGTGCGGCTCACCCGGCGCCTGGTGGTGATGTTCATGGTGCTGGCGGTGGCGCCGGTCAGTATCGTCTATTACTTTTCCCTGCAGTTTCTGCACCGTGGCCTGGACAGCTGGTTCGATGTGCGCATCGAACATGCCCTGGAGAGCGCCCTGGAACTGAGTCGTTCGGCACTGGACGCGCGCCTGCGGGAACAACTGCGCATCACCGAACGGCTGGCCGAGGAATTGAGCGGCCAGCAGCCGGCCCTGATCCCCATGGGCCTGTACGACCTGCGGGTACGCAGTGGCGCCGTAGAGCTGTCCGTGACCCGTGGCGATGGGCGCATCATCGCCAGCAGCAGCATCGATCCCACCGCGATCCTGCCACTCCACCCCACCGCGGAGATCCATATGCCCCTGGATGCCCGGCAGTCCTATGTGAGCCTGGATCCCATCGACGATGTCATCTATGTGCGTGCCGTGGTTCCCTTGCGTGTCGGCCGTCCCGACGAGGAGCGCTATGTGCTGCAGGCGCTGTACAGTATCCCCGAGCGCTTGAGCGACCTGGCCGAGACGGTGCAGAACGAGTTTTCCCGTTACAAGGAGCTGGCATACCTGCGCCAGCCCCTCAAGTACAGCTATACCCTGACCCTGTCCCTGGTGCTCATGCTCAGCCTGCTGTCCGCGGTCTGGGCCGCCTTCCATTCGGCGCGGCGGCTGGTGGCACCCATTGCCGACCTGGCAGAAGGCACTCGTGCCGTGGCGGAGGGCGATTATGGCAAGCGCCTGCCGGTAGCCGGCGAAGACGAACTCGGCTTCCTGGTGCAATCCTTCAACGACATGACCCGGCGCATCGCCAAGGCCGGGGAACACCCTGGAAGAAGTGGTGAAAGAGCATGAATTCCTGCAACCCTTCCTGGATGTGGTGCGGCAACATACCCCTTTGCTGTCCCGGGAGTGGCAGGAACAGGTCACCCTGATGGGACAGGGCGGGCGCCGCGTACTGATGTGCCGCGGCACCGGGCTGCCCGATGGCGAAGGGCATGTGATCGTGTTCGATGATGTCACCGCCTTGCTGCAGGCGCAGCGCGATGCCGCCTGGGGCGAGGTGGCGCGCCGTCTTGCCCACGAGATCAAGAATCCGCTCACCCCCATCCAGCTTTCGGCCGAGCGCCTGCGCCGGCGCTATCTCCACACCCTGCAGGGCGAGGATGCCGAGATACTGGACCGTGCCACCCACACCATCGTCCAGCAGGTGGAAACCATGAAGGAGATGGTCAATGCCTTCACCGAGTACGCGCGCGCCCCGCGCATGCGTCCCGAGCGGCTGGAGTTGAACCTCCTGGTGCAGGAGGTGCTGGACCTGTACCGCGGCATGACCACCGGGGTGGAGCTGGAGTTTGACGGGGCCGCCGCGGGGGTGCTGGTGGAAGTGGATGCCGGGCGCATGCGCCAGGTGCTGCACAATCTCATCAAGAACGCGCTGGAGGCCTGTGCCCAAGTGGCAGCGCCACGGGTACGGATCAGCACCGAGCGGGTGCGGCAGCCGGAGGTGGCCTACGTGGACCTGGTGGTGGAGGACAATGGCCCGGGGTTTTCCGCCGAGGTGATGGAGCACCTGTTCGAACCTTATGTCACCACCAAGCCGCGCGGTACCGGCCTGGGGCTGGCCATTGTGAAAAAGATCGTCGAGGAGCACGGTGGCGTCATCCAGGCGGAACCCGGCGAGGGAGGAGGCGCGCGGATGCGCGTGCGCCTGCAGGCCGTTGCCGCCAGCACCGGCAATACCGGGCTCGACGAGGTTGGCAGCTAGGGCGGCTAGGCTATAATGCGCGCAAAGCGGGCTTGCATGTTCGCACCGATTCCGACAGGCTCCCTGCAGTCAACATCACAACGAGGCGTATCGGCATCATGACGGCCAGCCACATCCTGGTGGTGGACGACGAACCGGACATCCGCAGCACGGTCCAGGAGATCCTCCAGGACGAGGGCTACGAGGTGGCCGTCGCCGAGAGTGGCGAGCGTGCCCGCGAGGCACGTCGCCAGCGCCGGCCCGATCTCATCCTGCTCGACATCTGGATGGAGGACATCGACGGCATCTCCCTGCTGCGCGAATGGTCCGAGGGGGGCGGCCTGCCCTGCCCGGTGATCATCATGTCCGGCCACGGCACGGTGGAGACCGCCGTGGAGGCCACCCGCCTCGGCGCCTACGACTTCATCGAAAAGCCCATTTCCCTGGCCAAGCTGCTGCTGACCGTGGAGCGGGCCCTGGAAAGCGATCGCCTGGCGCGCGAGAACGTCGGCCTGCGTCGCCGCATTCAGCCCCTGGCGGAGCCCGTGGGCAAGAGCGCGCTCATGCAGCAGCTGCGCCAGCAGGCACTGCGCATCGCCCAGCACGATAGCTGGGTATTGATCAGTGGCGAGCCCGGTGTCGGCAAGAAGGTGTTCGCGCGCTATATCCACGAGCACAGCCAGCGGCGCGAGGGCCCCTTCATCGAGGCGGCGGTGGGCTCCCTGTCCCGGGAGAACTCCACCGTGGAGCTGTTCGGCAGCGAGGAAGGGGACGAGTTGCATTACGGGCGTTTCGAGCAGGCCAACGCCGGCACCCTGTACATCGGCGACATCGCCGATATGGATGCCCAGACCCAGTCGCGCTTGCTGAGCGTGCTGCAAAGCCGGTCCTTCCTGCGGGTGGGCGGCACCGTGCCGGTGCAGGTGGACCTGCGCATCGTCGCCAGCACCCACCGCAATCTCGAGGAAGAGGTGCGCGCCGGGCGTTTTCGCGAAGACCTCTATTACCACCTCAATGTGGTGCCCCTGCACATCAAGCCCCTGCGCGAGCACTGCGAGGACGTGCCGGATCTGCTCAATTTCTACACCGATTATTATGTGACCCATGAAAACCTGCCCTACCGGCAGTTCAGCGTGGCGGCCCAGAACCGCCTGCGTCACTACAGCTGGCCCGGGAACATCCGCGAGCTGCGCAACCTGGTGCAGCGGCTGCTGATTCTCGGTACCACCGATACGGTGGAGGCGGAAGAGGTGGATGCCGCGGTGAGCACCCAGTTGCTGCGTGGCGAGGCGGCGACGGCGGAGAACCTCGCCTACGACATGCCGTTGCGGGAAGCCCGCGAGCAATTCGAGAAACAATACCTGGCCCACCAGTTGCAGGAGGTGGGCGGCAGTGTCGGCAAGCTCGCCAAGCGGGTGGGTATGGAGCGGACCCACCTGTACCGCAAGCTGCGCGGGCTCGGCATCGATTTCAAGAAGGGGGGCGACTGAGTGGGTCGACCCTTCCGGTAATCAGCTATGAAAATCATCATTCTGGGTGCCGGCCAGGTCGGTTCCTCCGTGGCCCACAACCTGGCCAGCGAGGCCAATGACATCACCCTGGTGGATACCAATAGCACCCTGCTGCTGGACTTGCAGGACCGGCTGGATATCCGCACCGTGGTGGGGCCTGCCTCCTACCCCGAGGTATTGAGTCGTGCCGGGGGCGAGGACGCGGACATGATCATCGCCGTGACCAACAGCGATGAAACCAACATGATCGCCTGCCAGGTGGCCTATACCCTGTTCCATACCCCCATCAAGATCGCCCGGGTGCGGGCCCTGGAATACTTGAATCACACCAAACTGTTCAACCAGGAAGCCTTGCCCATCGATGTGCTCATCAGCCCCGAGCAGCTGGTGACCGATTATATCCAACGCCTGATCCAGCATCCCGGCGCCCTGCAGGTGCTGGATTTCGCTGGCGGGCGGGTGCAGCTGGTGGCGGTGCGCGCCGTGTACGGTGGCCCGCTGGTGGGGCATGAGTTGCAGGACCTGGGCAAGCACATGCCCGGCATCGAGGCGCGGGTGGCGGCTATTTTCCGGCGCGGCAGTCCCATTATCCCGGAGGGCAAGACCGTCATCGAGGCCGATGACGAGGTGTTCTTCATCGCCGCGCGCAAGAATATCCGCGCCGTCATGGGTGAGCTGCGCAAGCTGGACAAGCCGGTGAAGCGCATCATCATCGCCGGTGGCGGGAATATCGGACTGCGTCTGGCCGAAGCCATCGAATCCCGCCATCAGGTGAAGATCATCGACTGCAACCCGGAGACGACCCGGCGCCTGTCGGAGCGGCTGGGGCGCACCATCGTACTGCTCGGTGATGCCGCCGATGAAGAATTGCTGTTGGAAGAGAATATCGAGAATACCGATATCTTCTGCGCGCTCACCAACGACGAGGAGGCCAACATCCTCTCCGCCATGCTGGCCAAGCGCCTCGGCGCCCGCAAGGTCATGTCGCTCATCAATCGGGCTTCTTACGTGGACCTGGTGCAGAGTGATGTCATCGATATCGCCATCTCGCCTCAGCAGGCCACCATTGGCAGTCTGCTGGCCCATGTACGCCGCGGCGACGTGGTCAATGTGCATTCCCTGCGCCGTGGCGCCGCCGAGGCCATCGAGGCGGTGGCCCATGGCGATCGCGGTAACTCGAAGGTGGTGGGTCGCGCCGTGGCCGAGATCAAATTGCCACCGGGCACCACCATCGGTGCCGTGGTGCGGGGTGATGAGGTCATCATTGCCCACCACGATACGACTATCCAGACGGAGGACCATGTCATCCTGTTCCTGGTGGACAAGCGCTACATCCCCGACGTGGAGCGCTTGTTCCAGGTGGGCGTGACCTTCTTCTGATCCGGCATGCACCTCACCACCATTCAACGCATCCTTGGCCTGCTCATGATGGTGTTCAGCACCACCATGCTGCCGCCCATGCTGGTTTCCTGGTGGTATGCGGACGGCGCCATGGCGCCCTTCCTGACGGGTTTCACGCTGGTCCTGATCGCGGGCTTCCTGTTCTGGCTGCCGGTGCGCGGCATGCGCCGCGAACTGCGGGTGCGCGACGGCTTCGTAGTGGTGGTGATGTTCTGGTCGGTGCTCGGCCTAGTGGGGGCACTGCCGTTCTATCTGTCCGAGCAGCCGCTGATGAGCTTTACCGATGCGGTGTTCGAATCCATGTCGGGGCTGACCACCACGGGCGCAACCGTCCTTATCGGGCTCGATCACCTGCCGCCCTCCATCCTGTTCTACCGCCAGGAACTGCAATGGCTGGGCGGCATGGGCATCGTGGTACTGGCGGTGGCGGTCATGCCCATGCTCGGCGTCGGCGGCATGCAGCTGTTCCGCGCCGAGACGCCCGGGCCCATGAAGGACAACAAGCTCACCCCGCGTATCACCGAAACGGCCAAGGCGCTCTGGTACATCTACCTGTCCCTGACCATCGCCTGTGCCGGGGCCTATTGGCTGGCGGGCATGAGCGGTTTCGATGCCATCGCCCACAGTTTCTCCACCGTCGCCATCGGCGGCTTTTCCACCCACGACGCCAGCATGGGCTATTTCGGGAGTGCCCTGATCGAGATGATCGCCGTGGTGTTCATGGTGCTGGCGGGAATGAACTTCGCCCTGCATTTCATGGCCTGGCGCTCCCTGAGCCTGCGCCCCTACCTCGCCGATTCGGAGGTGAAGACCTACCTGATCATCCTGCTGCTGGTGTCGGTGGTCACGGTGGGCTATCTCTACCTCACCCGGACCTTTGCCACCGGTTACGAGGCCCTGCATCACGGCCTGTTCCAGGCCGTGTCCATCGGCACCACCACCGGCTTCACCACCGTCGCCTATTCCGCCTGGCCCGGTTTCCTGCCGGTGCTGTTGCTGTTCGCCAGCTTCATTGGGGCCTGCGCCAATTCTACCGGTGGTGGCATGAAGGTGATCCGGTTCCTGCTGCTGCTCAAGCAGGGCCTGCGCGAGATCACGCGCCTGGTGCATCCCAATGCCCAGATCCCCGTCAAGGTGGGCAACAAGGCCGTGCCGGATCGGGTGGTGGAGTCGGTGTGGGGTTTCTTCGCCGCCTATGTGGCCAGTTTCGCGGTCATGATGCTGATCCTCATGGCCAGCGGCCTGGACCAGGTTACGGCCTTTTCCGCGGTGGCTGCCTGTATCAACAACCTCGGTCCCGGCCTGGGCGAGGTGGGGGCCCATTACGGCAGCATCAATGACCTGGCCAAGTGGGTGCTGTGTTTCGCCATGCTGCTGGGGCGCCTGGAGATCTTCACGGCCCTGGTGCTGTTGACCCCGGCCTTCTGGCGGCGTTAGGAGTCGGAACCATGGGGATGATCGAGAATTTCGAAAAAATGCTGGCCGCCGGCCAGGATAACGCGCTGCTGCGCTACAGCCTGGGCAATGAGTATTTCAAGAAGGGGGATGCCCCCATGGCCGTGGAGCACCTGGCCCGTGCCGTGCAGCTGGATCAAGGCTATTCCGCCGCCTGGAAGCTCTACGGCAAGGTGCTGACCGAACTGGGCCGTGATGCCCAGGCGATGGCGGTATATGAAAAGGGCATCGAAGCCGCCGATGCCAAGGGCGACAAGCAGGCGGCCAAGGAGATGCAGGTATTCCTGAAGCGCCTGCGCAAGCAGGCCGGGGGTGTTTGAGGGGCGCTCGCGGCCGTGACCGGCACCGCCTGTAGGAGCGGCCTTCGGCCGCGAATGTTCGCTTCCGCGAAGCGCCCTGTAGGAGCGGGCTCTGCCCGCGAATGTTCGCGGCCGAAGGCCGCTCCTACAGGATGCTTCGCTAACGCTTCCGCGCCGCGATGTCCTCGGGGCGTGTCTTGAAACGCTTGTAGCTCCATTGGTACTGCTCGGGCAGCGCGCGCACGCACTGTTCCACCATCTGGTTTACGGTGACGAGGGATTCCGGCAGGGTGCCGTGGATGGTGGCGGGGGGGGGGAGGAAGTGCAGGATGTAACCGCGGCCCCGCGGCAGGCGCTCGCAGTAGGCGAACACCACCGGGGCGTGGGTCTTGCGTGCCAGCCGGGACAGAAAGGTCATGGTGTAGGCGGGCACGCCGAAGAAGGGGGCAAACTCGCCGCCACTGTGGCGGGGATCCTGGTCCGGCAGGATGCCCACCACCCGGTTCTCCGCCAGGGCCTGGTAGAGGGCGCGCACCCCGCTGGCGTCGGCCGCCACATAGCGCGCACCCATGCGCTCCCGCGCCGTGCGCACCAACTGATCGAGCTCGGCCATGCGCGGCCGCCGGTACAGGGTGGTCATGGGCAGGTTTGCCGCGCCCCACAAGCCGGCCAGTTCCCATGCGCCCAGGTGAGGGGCCGCCAGGATCAGGCCGCGCCCCTCCTCCAGGGCCGCATCGACCCACTCCCGGCCGCGCACCTCCCGCAACAGGGCCAGGGCCCGTTCCCCGGGCCAGCACCAGAGGGGCCCGGTCTCGGTGAAGGTCTTGCCCGTTTCCACCAGGCTGCGCCGCGCCAGGCGGCGGCGCTGGCGCGGATCCAGGTCCGGCAAGCAGCGTTGCAGATTGTTTCGAGTGGTGTCACGCAGGCCGTTGGGGATGACTGCCAGCATCCAGCCAAGACTGGCGCCCAGGGCATGGTTGAGGGGCAGGGGCAGGGCGGCGAACAGGCGCAACCCAGCCAGGATCAGTCGTGTGCGCATGGGGAGCCTGCCGGAATTGTGTGGAATTCGTTCAATGAATGCCCTGTGGCTAGAAATATGCGGAAAAATAGGTAAATATTTACCACAATCAATAAAATTACATAAAAGTGGTAAAATCAGATCGTTTTTGGGTCCTGTTCTGTCATGAGTGGGCGCATACTGGCCAGCAAGCTCTTGAACAGCAATCGGTTCTGCGCCTCCTCCCGCGCCAGCAGTTCCTTAATGTGCTGGCGCTGGGTGGGCATGCGGAAGCAGGCCGGGCAGTTATCGCCGATCACCGGCAGGGCCGCGGACCGGGCAAATTCGCGGGTCTGGCGTTCCCGTGCGTAGATCAGGGGGCGGATGATGCGCAGGTCGCCGGCATCATTGCGGTAGTGGGCCTTCATGGTGCGCAGCTGGCCGCCATGGAAGGAGGACATGAGAAAGCTTTCCGCCAGGTCGTCCAGGTGCTGGGCCAGGGCGAGGCTGTTGTAGCCTTCGCGGCGCGCCGTGGCATACATGGTTCCCCGTTTCATGCGGGCGCACCAGCTGCAGTAGGAGTCCCCGCTCATATGGTCGCGGGCCCGCTCCAGGATGGGTTCCTGGACCCGGAAGTACGGCACCCCCAGCTCGGCCATATAGGCCTCGAGGGGAGTCAGGTCGAAGCCGTCAACCATTGGATCGACACTGATGACGCCAAGATCGAAGTGGATCGGCGCACGATGCTGCAAGTGCAGGAGGATGTGCAGCAGTGCCAGGGAATCCTTGCCACCCGATACGCCCAATAGGACGCGATCGCCGGCGCGGATCATGTCATAGTCGGCTATGGCGCGACCGACCGGGCGTAGCAGGGCCTTGGGGGGGGGTGCGTGCATGGGGAGGAAAGGTACGTGGCGGACAGGAAACTGGCAAGTGCCGCTATACTGCAGGCTAAGGGGCTCGGGAGCAGGCGATGAAGCAGAACATACCGGAAGTGAAGGATATCGGGCCGCGTGAGGCCTGGGAGCTGCTGCAAGAGGATCCGCGCGCCCTGCTGGTGGATATTCGCTCCAATATCGAGTTCCTGTTCGTCGGGCACCCTATCGGGGCCGTGCATATTCCCTGGATCGATGAGCCGGACTGGGATATCAATCCCCACTTCGTCACCGATATACGCAAGCTTATCCTGGGGGGGTTGAGCCACGATGAGCCCCGGGCCAGCGCCCCCATCATCCTCATCTGTCGCAGTGGCAAGCGTTCCCTGGAGGCGGGCCGCGTCCTGCTGGCGGCCGGTTTTCAGGAGATCTACCACGTCGACGAGGGCTTTGAAGGCGACCTGGACGAGCACCATCATCGCAGTAGTCGTGGCGGCTGGCGCTATCACGGCCTGCCCTGGGAGCAGTGCTAGGAGCCTGTCGGACTTAGGACTGATCTCGGCAACTGCTCCATGCGTTGCTCTACCTCCTGCATCCATGCAGTCGTACTGCGCCGGAGGGAGAGCGGTCCATTTTTCCGATCCTTTTCGTCGAATCGCTACGGCTATTCTCCTCAAACGATCGAAAAA
>JAIVHA010000149.1 GCA_020201295.1 Lysobacteraceae bacterium
CCTTGGGATCATCGGTGGAGGGGCCCAGGGTGGCGACGATCTTGGTTCTTCTTTGCATACAACCTCTGAACGCGAAACGGCACCCTTGGGTGCCGCCCGCCTAGTGCCTGATTATTTTTTGGCGCGTTCTTCCAGCATCGCCACGGCCGGAAGGGTCTTGCCTTCCAGAAACTCCAGGAAGGCGCCGCCGGCAGTGGAGATATAGGACACCTTGTCATAGATATCGTATTTCTGGATGGCGGCGATGGTGTCGCCACCACCCGCCAGGGAAAAGCCCTTTGCGTTGGCAATGGCCATGGCCACGGTCTTCGTGCCGGCGCCAAACTGGTCGAATTCGAATACGCCCACCGGGCCGTTCCAGACGATGGTGCCGGCCTTGGCGATGATGTCCACCAGCTCCTGTGCCGATTTCGGTCCGATGTCGAAAATCATGTCGTCATCGTTCACATCACCGGCATCCTTCAGCACCGCCGGCTCGTTCTCGTCAAACTTCTTGCCACACACCACGTCGACGGCGATGGGAATGCTGGCACCGCGCCCCTTCATCTTCTCGATCAGCATCTGGGCGGTGGGCACCAGGTCGTCTTCGCAGAGGGACTTGCCAACGTTCTTGCCGGTGGCCTTGAGGAAGGTGTTGGCGATGCCGCCGCCCACCACCATCTGGTCCACTTTTTCGGACAGGGCTTCCAACACCGTCAGCTTGGTGGACACCTTCGAGCCACCGACAATGGCGACCATGGGACGGGCCGGGTTGGCCAGCGCCTTGTTCAGCGCATCCAGTTCCTCGGCCAGCAGCAGGCCGGCGCAGGCCACGGGGGCGAACTTGCCGGCGCCATGGGTGGAGGCCTGGGCGCGGTGCGCGGTACCGAAGGCATCCATGACGAACACATCGCAAAGGGCAGCGTACTGCTTTGACAGGTCTTCGTTATCCTTCTTCTCACCCTTGTTGAAGCGCACGTTTTCCAGCAACACCACTTCGCCGTCGGCCAGCTCAGGGGCCTTGGCGAGGTAGTCCTTCACCAGGCGCACGGTCTTGCCCAGCTTGCTGGACATAGTGTCGGCGATGGGGGCCAGTGAGTTCTCCTCGTCGACCAAGCCTTCCTCGGGACGGCCGCGATGGGACATGACCATCACCTTGGCACCGGCCTTTGCGCAGTGCTCGATGGTGGGCATGGAGGCGGTGATACGGGCATCGGAAGTGACCTTGCCGTTCTTGACGGGCACGTTCAGGTCGGCGCGGATCAAGACTCGCTTGCCGGCGAGATCGAGGTCGGTCAGCTTGATGAAAGACATGGAAACATCTCCCTGGATCGAATTTGAAAAATCATCTGGCAAACGAAATGGCTTGCCGGGTGATTCTCATTGAAATTCAGCCACGGAATCCACGGAAAAACACGGAAAGTCCCGAATCTTTCTTGGTTGCTTCCGTGTTTTTCCGTGGATTCCGTGGCTAATTCAACGGGGGCAGGTTTAAACCTGTCCCCGATTTTGCTTACTTGGCTACGTGCTGCACGAAGCGCAGCATGTTGCAGGTGTAGCCGTACTCGTTGTCGTACCAGGCGACAACCTTGACGAAGGTATCATCCAGGGCGATACCGGCCTCGGCATCGAAGATGGAGGACATATTGCAGCCGCGGAAATCGGTGGAGACCACCTTCTCGTCGGTGTAGCCCAGGGTCACGCTCAGCGGGCCGGACTCGGAAGCGGCCTTCATGGCGGCACAGATGTCCGCGTACTTGGCGCTCTTGTTCAGCTCGCAGGTCAGGTCGACCACGGATACATCGGAGGTGGGCACGCGGAAAGCCATGCCGGTCAGCTTGCCGTTCAGCTCGGGCAGCACCACGCCCACGGCCTTGGCGGCACCGGTGGAGGACGGGATGATGTTCTCCAAAATACCGCGGCCACCACGCCAGTCCTTCTGGGAAGGGCCGTCGACGGTCTTCTGGGTGGCGGTGGCGGCATGCACGGTGGTCATCAGGCCGCGCTTGATGCCCCAGTTGTCGTTCAGCACCTTGGCGACGGGCGCCAGGGCGTTGGTGGTGCAGGAGGCAGCGGAAGTGATGGCCTGGCCGGCATAGCTGTCGTGGTTCACACCGGGGACGAACATGGGGGTACCGTCCTTGGAGGGCGCGGACATGACCACCTTCTTGGCGCCGGCGTCAATGTGCTTCTGGCAGGCCTCGGCAGTCAGGAAGAAGCCGGTGCACTCGATGACGATGTCGGCACCGACGTCGCCCCACTTCAGGTTGGCGGGGTCGCGCTCGGCGGTCAGGCGGATCTTGTTGCCGTTGACCACCAGGTTGTTGCCGTCAACCGCGATGTCGCCCTGGAAATTGCCGTGTACGGAATCGTACTTGAGCATGTAGGCCAGGTAATCAGCATCCAGCAGGTCGTTGATACCGACCACCTGGATGTCCTTGAACTCTTTGCTGATCGCGCGGAAGGCCATGCGGCCGATGCGGCCAAAACCATTGATACCGACTTTAATTGCCATGTTTTTCTCTCCGTCTTTCTAGATATGAACTGTTGGTATGCGAGCAAGCAATCCGCTCCCTCATCCGGCGCTGCGCGCCCTTCTTAGAGTACCGACTCCACGGCCTTGACCACGTTTTCCACGGTGAAGCCGAAATACTTGAACAGCTCGCCGGCAGGCGCGGATTCACCGAATCGGTCGATGCCCACGATCTTGCCCTTGAGACCGGCGTATTTGTACCAGCCGCCGGTGACGCCGGCTTCCACCACCACGCGTGCGGTGACGTCGGAGGGGAGCACGGATTCCTTGTAGGCCTCGTCCTGGGCATCGAAGACGGTGGTGGAGGGCATGGAGACCACGCGGATCTTCTTGCCGGACAGCTTGTCCGCCGCACCCATGGCCAGCCCGACTTCGGATCCGGTGGCGATAATGATGGCGTCGGGGGTGCCGTCGCAATCCTTCAGCACGTAGCCGCCACGGGTGATAGCCTTGAGCTGCTCGGCGCTGCGGTTCTGGTGATCCAGGTTCTGACGCGAAAAGATCAGCGCGCTGGGGCCGTCACGGCGCTCGATGGCGGCCTTCCAGGCCACGGCGGATTCCACCGCGTCACAGGGACGCCATACATCCATATTGGGGATCATGCGCAGGGTGGCGGTCTGCTCGACGGGCTGGTGGGTAGGGCCATCCTCGCCCAGGCCGATGGAGTCATGGGTATAGACGAAGATGCTCTGGATCTTCATCAGCGCCGCCATGCGCAGGGCGTTACGGGCGTATTCCGAGAACATCAGGAAGGTGGCGCCGTAGGGGATGAATCCACCATGCAGGGAAATGCCGTTCATGATGGCGGACATGCCAAACTCGCGTACGCCGTAGTAGATGTAGTTGCCATCGGAAACGGTGTTGGACAGGCCCTTGCAACCGGACCAGATGGTCAGGTTGGAACCCGCCAGGTCGGCGGAGCCGCCCAGGAACTCGGGCAGCAGCGGGCCGAAGCCATTCAGAGCGTTCTGCGAGGCCTTGCGGGAGGCGATGGTCTCGGCCTTCTCGTTCACCGCATCGATGTACTTGCTGGCATCGGCTTCCCAGTTGGCGGGCAACTCGCCCTTCATGCGCCGCTCGAACTCGGCGGCCAGATCGGGGTGGGCGGCCTGGTAGGCGGCGAACTTGTCGTTCCAGTGCTGCTCGGCCTCGGCGCCCTTGGCCTTGGCGTCCCAGCCGGCATAGATCTCGTCCGGAACCTCGAAGGGGGCATGTTTCCAACCCAGGTTCTCGCGGGTGGCCTTGATTTCATCATCACCCAGCGGGGCGCCGTGGCAGTCATGGCTTCCGCACAGGTTGGGGGCACCATAGCCGATCACGGTCTTGGTGCAGACCAGGGTGGGCTTGTCGTTGACGCTCTTGGCTTCACGGATGGCCTTTTCGATGGCTTCCGGGTCATGACCGTCCACACCACGCACCACGTGCCAGCCATAGGCCTCGAAGCGCTTGGGCGTGTCATCGGTGAACCAGCCTTCCACGTGGCCGTCGATGGAGATGCCATTGTCGTCCCAGAAGGCGATCAGCTTGCCCAGGCCCAGGGTGCCGGCCAGGGAGCAGGACTCGTGGGAGATGCCTTCCATCATGCAGCCGTCGCCCATGAACACGTAGGTGTAATGATCGACGATGTGGTGGCCGTCACGGTTGAACTGGCCGGCCAGCGCCTTTTCGGCAATGGCCATGCCGACGGCGTTGGTGATGCCCTGGCCCAGGGGGCCGGTGGTGGTTTCCACGCCGGGGGCGTAACCGTATTCGGGATGGCCGGGGGTTCTGGAGTGCAGCTGGCGGAAGTTCTTCAGCTCTTCCATGGGCAGGTCGTAGCCCGTCAGGTGCAGCAGGGAGTAGATGAGCATGGAGCCATGGCCGTTGGACAGGACGAAACGGTCGCGGTCGAACCACTTGGGGTTGTTGGGGTTGTGCTTGAGGAAGCCGTTCCACAGTACCTCGGCGATGTCCGCCATTCCCATGGGGGCGCCCGGATGACCGGACTTTGCCTTTTGCACCGCATCCATGCTCAGGGCACGAATGGCATTGGCGAGTTCTTTACGCGAGGGCATTGATCTCTCCTGCTATATGAATATTGAAACCGGACACCCGTGACCTAAAACCATCGGGGGTAGCGTGCACCGTGGCGCCGCGCCGAATTCTTGCGTTTGGATTCCGCCCGCAGACTGGTGAAACCCGGCGGCAGGGCCCGGGGCTGGCGGTCTTCCGGAATGCAGACTTCGGAACCTGTCTCTCTGGGGAAAAACCGGGGAATACACAGCCCCCGAATCACCGAGCGCGCCATTCTCCACCAGATGCCCCCCAGGGGCAAGACCGACGGAAACCCGGCATTCCGGACCCTTCGATCGACACCCGCTGGATTCGTCCCGCGCGAGATCGTCGGGGCACAGAGTTAACACATTGTTTTTCTAATAAATCTATTCACTACCGGGACCAGGGCCAGTCCGCACCGGCCAAGGCCGAGCATCGAACGTATTTATAGGGGGATCGAAGAAACCCGGTCAGAAGGTGCTCAGGCGCCCTCTTCTTTCCACTTGATGGAGCAACCGATGCTGGGGATCTGCTCCGCCGGTCCCCGCCCGCTACGGGCGACCTCGGCCATGGCCTCGTACAGGTCGCGGCGCACGTCCGCCGGCGCGGCCTCCTTGCGGCTGGCGTCCAGGCGCCCGCGGTACTGCAGCTCCAGGTCGGCGTTATAACCGAAGAAGTCCGGCGTACACACGGCCCCGTAGGCCTTGGCCACCGCCTGGCTTTCATCTAATAGGTAGGGGAAGGGGAAATCGAACTCCTCGGCGACCTTCTTCATGTTGTCGAAGGAATCTTCCGGGTAGTCGCTCGGGTCGTTGGACATGATGGCCACGCTGTTGATCCCCATGGCCTTCAGGTCGCGCGCATCGCGCACGATGCGGTCGCGAACCGCCTTCACATAGGGGCAATGGTTACAGATGAACATCACCAGCAGGCCCTTCTCTCCCTGGCAGTCGGCCAGGGTCCAGGTCTTGCCATCCACCCCGGGCAGGGCAAAATCCACGGCCGGGCGCCCGAAATCACATACCGGGGTCTCCAGACTCACCATCACACACCTCCCATCTTGCGGATTGATAATCGGGCCGCATGATACACCCGGCTCCGGGGGCTTAATCCACACCAGCACCATTGAAAAGGTGGAATACGCACCCGCAAACCCGGTACACTTCGTGGCTCAGCACAGTCGGCCACGGACCAATCAGGCGTCCCCGGTCGGCACAGCAAGCGCTGCCACAACCCCCTAAACCTTATTAACTACCTGAAAGAACACAAAAATATGAGCAAGACCCACCTGTTCACCTCCGAATCCGTCTCCGAGGGCCATCCGGACAAGATGGCGGACCAGATCTCCGACGCCATCCTCGACGCCATCATCGACCAGGATCTGCACGCCCGCGTGGCCTGCGAGACCCTGACCAAGACCGGCATGGTGGTGCTGGCCGGTGAAATCACCACCCAGGCCAAGGGCATCGAATTCGAGAACATCGTGCGCGAGGTGGTCTGCGACATCGGCTACACCAGTTCCGACATGGGCTTCGACGGCAAGACCTGCGCCGTACTCAATGCCCTCGGCCAGCAGTCCCCCGACATCAACCAGGGTGTGGACCGTGGCGACCGCGAATCCCAGGGCGCCGGCGACCAGGGCCTGATGTTCGGCTACGCCACCAACGAGACCGACGTGCTGATGCCCGCCCCCATCACCTACGCCCACCGGCTGGTGCGGCGCCAGGCCGAGGTACGCAAGAACGGTGA
The DNA here is from genome assembly GCA_020201295.1 of Lysobacteraceae bacterium. Taxonomy (GTDB): domain Bacteria; phylum Pseudomonadota; class Gammaproteobacteria; order DSM-19610; family DSM-19610; genus JAIVHA01. The sequence continues at coordinate 6,296 of JAIVHA010000149.1, forward strand.
GCTGCCCTGGCTGCGTCCCGACGCCAAGTCCCAGGTTACCTTCCGCTACGAGGATGGCAAGCCGGTGGCCTGTGATGCCGTGGTGCTGTCCACCCAGCATGCGCCGGAGATTTCCCAGAGCGACCTGCACGACGCGGTCATGGACATGATCATCAAGCCGATCCTGCCCGCCGAATGGTTGCACAAGGACACCCGCATCCACATCAACCCCACGGGCAAGTTCGTCATCGGCGGCCCCATGGGCGACTGCGGCCTGACCGGGCGCAAGATCATCGTCGACACCTACGGCGGCATGGCGCGCCACGGTGGCGGCGCCTTCTCGGGCAAGGATCCGTCCAAGGTGGACCGCTCCGCCGCCTATGCGGGCCGCTACGTGGCCAAGAACATCGTCGCCGCCGGCCTGGCCGAGCGCTGCGAGATCCAGATATCCTACGCCATCGGCGTGGCCGAACCGACCTCCATCAGCATCGAGACCTTCGGCAGCAACCAGGTCGACGAGGCCCTGATCGTGAAACTGGTGCGCGAACATTTCGACCTGCGCCCCTGGGGCATCATCACCGCCCTCGACCTGCTGCGCCCCATTTACCGCAACACCGCCAGCTACGGCCACTTCGGCCGCGAGGACCTGGACCTGCCCTGGGAGCGGACCGACAAGGCCGCCATCCTCCGGGAGGGTGCGGGACTGTAACACTGTCCCTTGTAGGAGCGGCCTCTGGCCGCGAACCGTTGTGGCAAACCCGTTCGCGGCCGAAGGCCGCTCCTACAGGCGAGACCACGGGCCGTGTAAGGCTCGACCGCCGCGATGATCCGCACAGCATGCGTCATTGCGGTGAACAAGATTTTTTAACCGCCCCGAGGAGCGTTGCAACAGGAGCAATCCTGCCAGGCTCGGGGACGGGACCATCCACAACGGCGCTCACCTGCTTATAAAGAGGTGTATGTAATGAACGCTGTCATGAAAAGCTCCAACGACTACAAGGTCGCCGACCTGTCCCTGGCCGACTGGGGACGCAAGGAAATCTCCATCGCCGAAAGCGAAATGCCCGGCCTGGTCGCCCTGCGCGAGGAATTCGGTGCCGCCAAGCCCCTCAAGGGCGCCCGCATCACCGGCAGCCTGCACATGACCATCCAGACCGCGGTGCTGATCGAAACCCTGGTCGAGCTCGGCGCCGAAGTGCGCTGGGCCTCCTGCAACATCTACTCGACTCAGGACCACGCCGCCGCCGCCATCGCCGCCGCGGGCATCCCGGTCTATGCCTGGAAGGGCGAGAGCATCGAGGAATACTGGTGGTGCACCGAACAGGCCCTGAACTGGCCCGACGGCAAAGGCCCCAACATGATCCTCGACGACGGTGGCGACGCCACCCTGCTCATCCACAAAGGCGTGGAATTCGAGAAGGCCGGCGCCGTGCCGGAGCCCAAGGCCGGTGACAACGAGGAATGGAAGGCCATCCTCGCCGTGCTGAAGAAGAACCTGGCCGCCGACAACAAGAAATGGCGCGCCATGGCGGAAAACATCAAGGGCGTGACCGAGGAAACCACCACCGGCGTGCATCGTCTCTACCAGATGATGGAAAAGAACCAGCTGCTGTTCCCGGCCATGAACGTCAACGATTCCGTGACCAAGAGCAAGTTCGACAACCTCTACGGCTGCCGCGAATCCCTGCTCGATGGCATCAAGCGTGCCACCGATGTGATGATCGCCGGCAAGATCTGCGTGGTGCTGGGCTATGGCGATGTAGGCAAGGGCTGTGCCCAGGCCTTCCGCGGCATGGGCGCCACCGTGCTGGTGACCGAGATCGATCCCATCTGTGCCCTGCAGGCCACCATGGAAGGCTATCGCGTGGTCACCATGGACGAAGCCGCCAGCATCGGTGATATCTTCGTCACCACCACCGGCAACGTGCACGTCATCGATCACGACCACATGGTCGCCATGAAGAACGAGGCCATCGTCTGCAATATCGGCCACTTCGATTCGGAGATCAACATCGCCTCCCTGGAAAAGTACCAGTGGGACGAGATCAAGCCGCAGGTGGATCACGTCATCTTCCCCGATGGCAAGAAGATCACCATCCTGGCCAAGGGTCGACTGGTGAACCTGGGCTGCGCCACCGGCCACCCCAGCTTCGTAATGTCCGCTTCCTTCACCAACCAGGTGATGGCGCAGATGGAGCTGTTCGGCAACACCAGCGCCTACGGCAACGAGGTCTACATCCTGCCCAAGTCACTGGATGAAAAGGTCGCCCGCCTGCACCTGCAGAAGATCGGCGCCCACCTCACCACCCTGACGCCCGAGCAGGCGGAATACCTGGGGATGAGTGTCGAAGGGCCCTACAAGCCGGATCACTACCGGTATTGATGGCTGTCAGGCCGTACGCATATGGCCGCGCGGACAAGCTGCGTACAGTACGGGAGGAACTGGGGCAGATGAAGCCCGAATTCTTCTCGGTGACCTTCGGCGCCGGCGGCAGTACCCAGCAAGGCACCTTTGATACCGTCGTGGAAATCCAGGCGGCCGGCTATGGCGCGGCGCCCCACCTGTCCTGCGTCGGCTCCACCCGTGAACGGGTGCGCAGCCTGCTCCAGGACTACATCGACAAGGGTGTGAAGCGCATCGTCGCCCTGCGCGGCGACATCCCCTCGGGCATGCGAGACAGCGGCGATTTCCGCCATGCCAACGAACTGGTGAGCTTCATCCGCGCCGAGACCGGCGACCATTTCATCATCGACGTGGCGGCCTACCCGGAATTCCATCCCCAGGCGAAAAATGCCCAGGCCGACCTGGCCAACTTCAAGCGCAAGGTGGAAGCAGGCGCCAACAGTGCCATCACCCAGTATTTCTACAGCCCTGATGCTTATTACCGCTTCGTGGACGACTGCGAGCGCATGGGGCTGGACCTGCCCATCGTGCCGGGCATCATGCCCATCACCAACTACAGCCAGCTGGCGCGCTTCTCCGACATGTGCGGCGCCGAGATCCCGCGCTGGATCCGCAAGCGCCTGGAAGGCTACGGCGATGACCACGCCGCCATCCGCGCCTTCGGTGAAGAGGTGGTGACGGAACTGTGCGCCGACCTGCTGCGCCAGGGTGCCCCGGGCCTGCACTTCTACACCATGAACCAGTCCGCCCCCACCCTGGCGTTGTGGCGTAACCTACAGGGGTTGGTGTAATACACCAAAATATTCACCGCAAAGGCGCAAAGGACGCAGAGAAATGCGGCCACTTTGCTACTACCATGGCGCGAAGAAACCTGGGAACGGCTATCCTATGGGATATCTTGCTTCTATAACCCTGAAAATTCATTTCAGCCACGGAATCACACGGAAGACACGGAAATAACACCTCGCCGTGAAGCCTCTGCACGGTACCCGGAGGGTGAGGGGGCTTTTATGTCAAGCTTATGATCTTGTCCGTGTTTTTCCGTGTGATTCCGTGGCAAATGGAGTTCTTAGGATGATTTCTTCGCGCCCTTTGCGTCCTTGCGGTGAACAGAGGGGAATCTGCTCCCGTTACCCGTGAGTAACCATCGACCAGCCAGGGAATCGACCGTCATGTGGAAGCCCCGTCACCTCCTGTGGATCCTCCTGCTGCCCGCAAGTCTCGCCGCCGAGGACAGCACCCTCGCCACTCAGCGCGTGGAAACACAGACCCTGCCCATCGAGCGTCGTTTCGACGGCATCGTGGAAGCCGTGCACCAGGGCACCCTGTCCTCCCAGGTCAGTGGACGCATCGAGGAGGTGCTGTTCGACGTGGACGACTTCGTGGAGGCCGGCACCCTGCTGGTCCGTTTCCGCGACCTCGACCAGCAGGCGGGAGTGAGCCGTGCCCAGGCCGGGCTGCGTGAGGCCGAGGCCCGGGTGCGGGAAACCGGCGCCGAACTGCAGCGCTTCCAGCAGCTGTTCGGCGAAAACCTGGTGTCCCGGGCTGGACTCGACCGTGCCGAGGCAGAGGCCAAGGCGGCCCAGGCACGCCTCAAGGCCGCCCGCGCCGGGCTGAGCCAGGCCGAGGAACAGCTGGAACATACCCGGGTGCGGGCGCCCTACAGCGGCATCGTCACCCAGCGCCACGTGGAGCCCGGCGAGACCGCCAATATCGGCCAGGCACTCATGTCCGGTCTGTCCCTGGACCGCCTGCGCCTCAGCACCCAGGTGCCGCAGACCTACATCGAAGCCATTCGCCGCCATCAGACCGCCCGTATCGAACTGCCCGACGGCGCGAGCGTGGAAAGCCGGGACGTCACCCTGTTCCCCTACGCCGAGGCGGGCAGCCACAGCTTCCGGGTACGGGTGCGCCTGCCCGAGGGCCTGGCAGGACTGTACCCGGGCATGCTGCTCAAGACCGCCTTCACCGTGGGTGAAGCCGAACAGCTGCTCATCCCCTTGTCTTCAGTGGCCCTGCGCAGTGAGCTGACCGGTGTCTATGTCCAGGATGCGGACGGCCGACTGCACTTTCGTCAACTGCGCCTGGGCGAGCGCCGCAACGGCGAGGTGGCCGTACTGGCCGGGCTGTCCGCCGGCGAGACCATCGCCCTGGATCCCATCGCCGCGGGCATCGCCCTCAAGCAGCAACGCAGCCAACCCTGAGGACGGCACATGGGTATTTCGGGCCGTATCGCGCAACGCTTCCAGGATTCGGAGATCACTCCACTGCTGGCCCTGATGGGCTTGCTGCTGGGCCTGTTCGCGGTACTGGTGACGCCGCGCGAGGAAGAGCCGCAGATCAATGTCACCTTCGCCAATGTGTTCATCCCCTTCCCTGGCGCGAGCGCCCGCGAGGTGGAGCATCTGGTGACCACCCCCGCCGAACAGGTGCTGTCGGAGATCGAGGGCGTCAAGCACATCTATTCTGTCTCCCGCCCCGGCATGGCCGTGCTCACCGTCGAATACGCCGTGGGTGAGGAGCGCGCCAACGCCATCGTGCGGCTCTACAATGCCGTGTTTTCCAACCAGGACTGGCTGCCCGGGAACCTGGGCGTGGGCCAGCCGCTGATCAAGCCCCAGGGCATCGATGATGTACCCATCGTGGGCCTGACCCTGTGGACCACGGATCCCACACTGGGTGCCTATGAGTTGGAACGGGTCGCCCACACCCTCGAGGCGGAACTCAAGCGCGTGCCCGGCACCCGCGACATCTACACCCTCGGCGGCCCGGACCAGACCGTGCTGGTGGAACTGGATGCCGCGCGGCTTGCCGGCCACGGCCTGGCGATTACCGACCTGCGCCAGGCCCTGCAGCTCGCCAACCAGGTGCAGCACAGCGGCGCCGTGGTGCGGGACGACCAGGAGATCCCCGTCACGATCGGCGAGTTCTTCCAGTCCGCCGGGGAGGTGGCCCGCCTGGTAGTGGGCACGCACAACGGCGCGCCCGTGTTCCTGGAGGACGTGGCCCGCATTCGTCACGGTCCCGACCAGCCGAGCCGGCTGGTGTGGATGGGCACCGGCCCGGCGGCAGCCACCGAAAAAAACATCCAGTCCCCGGGCCTGCACCCGGCCGTGACCCTGGCCATCGCCAAGCAGCCGGGCACCAATGCCGTGCAGGTGGCGCGCCAGGTCATTGACCGGGTCGAGCAGCTAAAGGGCATTTTCATACCCGAGGGCATCGAGGTGACGGTGACCCGCGACTATGGCGCCACCGCCAACGACAAGGCCCAGACCCTGATCAAGAAACTGGCCTTCGCCACCACTTCGGTGGTGGTACTGGTACTGCTGGCCCTGGGCTGGCGTGAAGCCTTCATTGTAGGCGTAGCCGTGGTGGTCACCCTGGCCATCACCCTGTTCGCCTCCTGGGCCTGGGGCTTCACCCTCAACCGCGTGTCGCTGTTCGCCCTGATCTTCTCCATCGGCATCCTGGTGGACGACGCCATCGTGGTGGTGGAGAACATCCACCGCCACCTCGCCATGGGCGGCAAGAAGCTGCGCGAGGCCATCCCCGCCGCCGTGGACGAGGTGGGTGGCCCCACCATCCTCGCCACCCTCACCGTCATCGCCGCGCTGCTGCCCATGGCCTTCGTCTCCGGCCTGATGGGGCCTTATATGAGCCCCATCCCCATCAATGCCAGTATCGGCATGCTCATCTCCCTGATCGTGGCCTTCGTCGTCACCCCCTGGCTGGGCTTTCGCTTCCTTGGCGGTCACTCCCAGGCCACCACGAGCCAGGACAGCGCCACGGACCGCTTCTTCCAGCGCGTCATGCTGCCCTTCCTGCGCGGCGACGAGGGGCGCGGCCGACGCCGCGGCCTGACCCTGGTGATGTTGCTGCTGATCGTCGCATCCGTCGGCCTGGTGGCCCTGCAGTGGGTGGTGCTCAAGATGCTGCCCTTCGATAACAAGTCAGAATTCCAGGTGGTCGTGGACATGCCCGAGGGCAGCAGCCTGGAACAGACCAATCGGGTACTCCAGGAACTGGGCGCGCATCTGGCCACGGTGCCCGAGGTAAGCGACTACCAGCTCTACGCCGGCAGCGCCTCGCCCATCAATTTCAATGGCCTGGTGCGGCAATACTATTTGCGCAGCGAAGCGCACCAGGGTGATATCCAGGTCAACCTGGTGGACAAGAAACACCGCGAGCGCAGCAGCCATGGCATCGCCCGCGACGTGCGTGAAACCCTGCAGGCCATCGGTGCGCCCTACGGTGCCAACATCAAGATCACCGAGGTTCCACCTGGCCCGCCGGTGCTGTCGCCGCTGGTGGTGGAGGTCTATGGTCTCGATTACGAAGGCCAGATCCGTACCGCGCGACACATCCGCGCCGAGTTCGCCGCCACCCCCGACATCGTGGACGTGGACGACAGCGTGGAGGTCAATGCCCCCGAGTGGCGCATCCTGGTCGACCGCCAGCGGGCGGCGCGCCTGGGCCTGAGCCAGGCCGACCTGGTGCAGGCCATGACCACGGCACTGGCAGGCGAAGACGTCACCTACCTGCACGGCGAAGCCGGCAAGTACCCGGTGCCCGTGCGCCTGCGGGCCAGCAATGCCGACCGCGGGGACCTGGATGCCCTGCTCGGCCTGCGGGTGCGGGCCCGCGACGGCACCCTGGTACCCATGGCCGAGGTGGTCAGCGTGATACCCGGCCTGCGCGAGCACGCCATTCACCACAAGGACCTGCTGCCGGTGGTCTATGTCACCGGCGACATGGCCGGCAGACTGGATAGCCCCCTGTACGGCATGCTCGAGCTGGTACAGCGCATCGATACCCTGGAGGCGCCCGACGCGGTGGCGCAATTCTTCATCCAGCAACCCGACAATCCCTACGAGTACAGCATCAAATGGGACGGCGAGTGGCAGATCACGTATGAAACCTTCCGCGACATGGGCATCGCCTATTCCGTGGGCCTGCTGCTGATCTACCTGCTGGTGGTGGCTCAGTTCCGCTCCTACCTGGTGCCGCTGATCATCATGGCGCCCATCCCGCTCACGGTCATCGGCGTGCTGCCCGGACACGCCCTCACCGGCGCCCAGTTCACCGCCACTTCCATGATCGGCATGATCGCCCTGGCGGGCATCATCGTGCGCAACTCCATCCTGCTGGTGGACTTCATCAATGAGTCGGTCGCGGCCGGCATGCCCTTCCAGGATGCGGTGATCCGTTCCGGGGCGGTGCGCGCCAAGCCGATCGTGCTGACGGGCCTCGCCGCCATGCTCGGGGCCTTCTTCATCCTCGACGACCCGATCTTCAACGGCCTGGCCATCAGCCTCATCTTCGGTATCCTGGTCTCTACCGTTAACCATGGATTTCCTTATGCAAGCTTTTATTCCGTGTGCTTCCGTGTGTTTCCGTGGCCATTTCTATTCATCATGAAAAACTCCGATCTCATCCAACGCGACCTGTCCGTGCTCTGGCACCCCTGCACCCAGATGAAGGACCACGAATGGCTGCCCATGATCCCCATCCGTCGCGGCGACGGGGTGTGGCTGGAAGATTTCGAAGGCAAGCGCTACCTGGATGCCATCAGTTCCTGGTGGGTAAACCTGTTCGGCCATAACAACCCGCGCATCAAGGCCGCCCTGCGCGAGCAGCTGGATACCCTGGAGCATGTCATCCTCGCCGGCTTCACCCACGAGGCCGTGGTGGAACTGTCGGAACGCCTGGTCGCGATGGCACCGCCCGGACTGGCGCGCTGCTTCTACGCGGACAACGGGTCCTCGGCCATCGAAGTGGCCCTGAAGATGAGCTTTCACTACTGGCGCAACCGGGGTGAAGCGCGCCGCACCCGCTTCATCACCCTGGAGAACAGCTACCATGGCGAGACCCTGGGCGCCTTGTCCCTGGGCAACGTCCCCCTGTACCGCGAGACCTATGGTCCATTGCTGCTGGAGACCATCCCCGTGCCCGCGCCGGACTGTTCGCAACGAGAGCCGGGCGAGACCTGCGCCGAATACAGCGAACGTCTATTTGCCCCCATGGAAGCGGCCTTGGCGGAGCACGCTCACGAGGTCTGCGCCGTCATCGTCGAGCCCCTGGTACAATGCGCCGGCGGCATGCGCATGCATGACCCGGTGTATCTCAAGCTGCTGCGCGAGGCCTGCGACCGCCACCAGGTTCACTTGATCGCCGACGAGATCGCCGTGGGCTTCGGCCGCACCGGCACGCTGTTCGCCTGCGAACAGGCCGACATCACACCGGACTTCCTGTGCCTGTCCAAGGGACTGACGGGTGGCTACCTGCCCTTGTCCGTCACCCTCACCCGCGAAGAGATCTACGCGGCTTTCTATGACGACTATGCAAGCCTGAAGGCCTTCCTGCATTCCCACAGCTACACCGGCAATGCCCTGTGCTGCCGCGCGGCACTGGCCACCCTCGACATCTTCGAACAGGATCGCGTGATCGAACACAACCGCGAACTGGCCCGCTGCCTGGCCCGCGTCACCGCGCCCTTTAGCGAACATCCCCATGTCGGCGAGGTACGCCAGCGGGGGATGATCGTTGCCATGGAGATGGTCAAGGACCGCAAGAAGCGCACCCCTTATCCCTGGCAGGAACGCCGTGGCCTGCGCGTCTACCAGCATGCGCTGCAACAGGGTGCCCTGCTGCGCCCGTTGGGCAATGTAGTGTATTTCATGCCGCCCTATATCATCGACGAGGAACAGATCGAGTTCCTGGCCCGCACTGCCTGGGACGGCATCGACGCCGCCACCCGGGATTGAACCTAAAAACCTCAGTTGGCCGCTTTTTGTACCCTGGAGAGTACGATGAATACTGCGTTTTTTGCCTCCGATGACGTTCACCTCGATGGTGAGCGCGCTACGCGCCCGATTGCACGGTTTTCGACCCGCCTGGCTGCGTTGCTCCTCGTTGCAGGGGGCGGCCATGCGCCTCGTCGCGCCTTGCCAGCCAACTCGAAAACCGCACACTCGGGCGCATCCAACTGAGGTTTTTAGGTTAAAACCATGCGCAGCACTAGCGCGCACATCGAAGCCCTGCTGGACAGGAACGCGGAATCCCCCTTGCGGCTGGTGCTGGGCCAGGGCATCTCCCGGGGTGAGCGCATGGACTTCACCCTGCAGAAATCCGTGGAACTTGGGGTAACCCGTATCGCTCCCCTGTGGACGGAACACAGCCAGGTTCAGCTCGGTGGGGACCGCCTGGAAAAACGCATGGAGCACTGGCGCGGCGTGATCATCAGTGCCTGCGAGCAAAGCGGGCGTAATGTAGTGCCGGAGCTGGACGCGCCGGTCAGGCTGTCGGACTGGGTGGCAGAACTGGACGGCGAGGAGCTGGGGTTGTTGCTCGATCCGCTACAGTCCGCCAGCCTGGCGGAACTGTCCGCGCCCGTCGGGATGGTGCGGCTGCTCGTCGGGCCGGAAGGCGGCCTGAGCGACAACGAAGTACACTGCGCGCGGGAGGCCGGCTTCGTGGGCATTAAACTGGGACCGCGGATCCTGCGCACCGAAACCGCCGCCCTGGCCACGCTGGCGGCCCTGCAGGCCCTGTGGGGGGATTTTCGTTGATGGATGACCGGAAACCGTCGGGCTGAAGCCCGACCTACAGGCGGCATCCCCGACCTGCGGGGCTTTTGTAGGTCGGGCTTCAGCCCGACACCACCCACTCAGATGGCAAAAGCTCCAACCTGAGTTCCTATCGCTTCAAGCTTCCAATTCCCACCACGCCTGTTCCACCTCATGGTGTACACGCGCAAGGTCTGGCAGGTCCGCCTGTTCGCTACCGATACGTACGGCGGAAAGGGTGTGATCGCTGGCGAAGTCCTCGCTTCCCAAGACGTCGTCCAGGCCTTCCTCGTCGGCCAGGAACAGGCGCGGGATGCCCGAGGTCACCATGGCGATAAAGGGAAGGCGTGTATCCGCGCGGGTGGTATTCAGCACCAGGATGCGGGCACGGTCGGCGGATTCCGGTGCATCCTGCTTGCAGAAGATCTCGTAGGAAACCAGGGGAATGCGCTGGTCACGCCAGTTGAGCACGCCCAGCAGCCAGTCGGGACCGGCTTCCGCTATCTCGGGCTCACGGTAAGGAATGACTTCCGCCACCGCCACATTGGGCAGCAACAGGTTCATACCCCGCAGGGGAATCCACAGACTGCGCACCTTGTCGATTACGGCACTCATTGCATCACTCTCCAGGCGGATATTCCATTCATCCGCATCTATGCTCCATTCGCCACGCGCTGCATGCAAGAATCCAGCAAGCGCTGCGCCAATTCACCCGGGGGGCCACTGAAGTCAACCACGCCGACACGGCGCGCGGAATCAGGGATACTGCTGATCACGCAACTGTCTTCGTCCTGGGCCCAGACATAACCGCCGACCTCCTTGATGGCTATCGCGCCCATAGCACCGTCATTGCCCATACCCGAGAACAGGATGGCGCCGGCATACGCACCGTAATACTTGGCCGCCGCCACCATGACATCATTGATGGTGGGATTATAGGGACCGCTCCAGGGTTCGTCCGTGAGCAGGATCCGCCCGTGTTCATCCAATCCCAGACGACCACCCGTGGGCACTACCAGGACTTCACCGGGCCGGGGGGTGTCCCCGTGGATGGCCATGCGCACACACAGGCCGGTAACGCGGCCCAGCTGCGTAGCCAGGCGATGATCGAAGCCGGGACCGATATGCTGGGCCAGCAGGAAGGCCATCGGCAGGTCCGCGGGCAGGGCCGCCAGGAACTTTTTCACCGCTTCCGGTCCGCCGATGGAAGCGCCCAGCACGCATAGGGAAACGGCACCCCGTGTATCTGAGCTTGTTTCACTCACCACCTTCAGGGCTGGCCGTGACATAGCCGGCTCGCCTGTCGCCTGCATGGGTTCTGCCGATTCCTCGGCCAGGTCATCACGACCGGCCAGGGTTTTCAGCTTGTGAACCAGCTTTTCCCCCCAGCCACGCCCGGTAGCCATGCTGCTTTCGCTGAACAGTATCGGCGCGGGCGCTGATTCGATCAGGTTTTCCAGGTTCAACACATCCGGTTCCTCGATGAGATCGATCAGGATCACATCGAGTTCGCGCTTGTCCAAACCACATTTTTCAAGATCGGACAAGGATGTCTCGCATACCGGCTCCATGCCATGGCGTCTCAGCAGGTCGCGCAGGCGGTCACGCTGTCCGCCCTCCTCGGCCACCAGCAGCACCTGCAGGGCGGCTTGTCCGGCCTGTTCAGCCATGCTGCCTGGTTTCCGCCAGCAGGTCCCCGATATTTTCCAGCAACTCGGCTTCCACAAAAGGTTTGCCCAGGTAACGGTTCACGCCGATCTCCATGGCACGATTGCGGTGTTTCTCACCGGTACGTGAAGTAATCATAATGATCGGAATATCGCGCAGGCGGCTGTCGTTGCGTATATGGGTGGCAAGCTCGAAACCATCCATGCGCGGCATTTCGATATCCAGCAGCATGACATCGGGCACCAGTTCCTGCAATTTGGCCAGTGCGTCGACTCCGTCCTTGGCGGACACCACATCCATGTCGTTGCGTTCCAGCAGGCGGGTGGTGACCTTGCGCACGGTAATGGAGTCGTCCACCACCATGACCGTGATGCCTTTTTCATTCGCGGCCGCCGCCTCGGCTGGAGCCGCAGATACCACCTGGGCAAGACTGCCGAGGCGTACCAGCGGAGCCAGATCCAGGATGAGCACCACGCTGCCATCGCCAAGGATGGTGGCGCCGGATACGCCGGCCACAGTGCTGATCTGGCGACCCACGGATTTCACCACGATTTCCCGGCTGCCAAGCAGATGGTCCACATGCAAGGCCACGCAGTGCTCACCCGAACGGGCGAGCAGGAGCGGTACCCGTGCAGGCAACACTTCCAGATTGGGCGCGCTTTCTCCAAGGAGGCTGCCGAGGTGCTGAACCTCGTAACGGTACCCGGCGTACTCGTAACGAGCCTCGGGATCGTTGTAATGCCGTATCAGATCCTCGCGGCGCATGCGTACGATACCCCCGATGCTGGACAGGGGAATGGCGTAGCTTTCCTCGCCCACCTGGACCAGCAGGGCGTGGTTGATGGCCAGGGTAAAGGGCAGACGTATGGTAAAGCAGGTTCCTTTGCCCGGAGTGGAATCGATGTGCAGCGATCCGCCCAACTGCTTGACTTCGCTGTTCACCACATCCATGCCGACACCGCGTCCGGATACCTGGGTAACCTCCTGGGCCGTACTGAAGCCGGTCTCAAGAATGAATTGCAGGATTTCATTATCGGTGAGTGGCAGATCTTCGCGCATCAGGCCACGCTCGATGGCCTTGGCGCGCACCCGGGCGATATCGATGCCACGACCATCGTCATCGATGCGGATAACGACTTCGGAAGCCTCGCGGGACAACCCCACCCGGATGGTCCCATCGGCCGCCTTTCCCGCTGCGATACGATCTTCCGGCGCCTCGATACCATGGGCGAGGGCATTGCGCAGCATGTGTTCGATGGGTGCGATGATACGGTCGATCACCGTACGATCCATTTCGCCTTCGGCACCTTCGAGCTTCAACTCGGCCTGCCGGTTCAATTCCTGGCAAGTCTGGCGAACGATGCGTCGCATGCGCGGCGCAAGCCCCAGGAAGGGCACCATGCGCGTGCGCATGAGGCCTTCCTGCAACTCGGTGTTGACCCGGGACTGCTGCAACAGCAGGGTTTCCGACTCACGTGTAACGTTGTCCAGCAGCGCCTGGATACTGCTAAGGTCACCGACCGACTCCGCCAGTGAGCGGGAGAGTTGTTGCAGGGTGGAATAGCGGTCCATTTCCAGCGGGTCGAAATCAACGCCGTACTGGTCCATCTCGTCCTGGTAACCGGACAGGATCTGGGCCTCGGTCTCGATTTCCAACTGGCGCAACTGCTGGCGCAAACGCACGATGGTCTGGTCCATTTCCGCCAGGTTGAAGCGGTAGGATCCCACCTGCTGTTCCAGACGGGCACGATAGATACTGATCTCGCCCGCGTAGTTCACCAGGTTGTCGAGCAGGTCGGCGCGCACGCGTACCAGCTCCTGGGCACTGCGGCTGGCGGCGCGACGATCGTCCGCCGGCAGTGAATCGCTGCTGGCCACGTCCCGTTCCAGGCTGGTTTCCACCAGCACCTGGGATGAGGCACCGGGAATGAGGGCAATCAGTTCACGAACCAGGCCGCTGGCGGCCTTGATAGGCTGGCGCTCACGCACATGCTGCAGCATGGAAACCAGGCGATCCTGGGCGACATGCAGGGCACTGAATGCTTCCCGGGGCGGAATCTTCTTCGTATCCGCATAACCGGTCACCAATGCCTCGACCCCATGGGCCAGGTCACCGATGAGATTGATACCGGCCATGCGCGCCCCGCCCTTGAGGGTATGCAGCTCGCGCTGGAACTGGGCCATGAGATCGAAATTCTCCGGGGCTTCCGACCAGCGGTGCAAGGTGGCTTCGCTGGCCTGCAGGATTTCCTCACCCTCTTCGAGGAAGATCCCCAGCAGCTCGGAATCCACCTCGGCGTAGATATCACGGGTCACCGCATCCGGCCCGGCTACAGCCTCGGCCGCCGATACAGCTGTCTCCACCTCCTCTACCTCGGTCTGCAAGTGCACATGCTGCAAGCCTTCATCCTCGGCCGTGTCATGCAGCAGAGACTCCAGTTCGGCGATGAGTCCCATGGCGGACTTCAGCGGCCGATGGTCGCGAACCTGCTCGACCATTCCGTTCAGGCGATCCTGGGCCAATTGCAGCAGATCGAACATGCGCTTGCCCACGGGAGCCTGTCCTTCCACCACCGCGGTCAACATGGTCTCCAGTCCATGACTGAGATCACCGATGGCACTGATATCCGCCATGCGCGCGCCACCCTTGAGGGTATGCAGGTGGCGCTGGTACTGGGCCATGAGCTCACCATCCTCGGGACGCTCCAACCACTCCTGCAAGGTAATTTCGCAGCTGTGCAGGATCTCGTCGGCCTCTTCCAGGAAGATGTCCAGCAGCTCTGGATCCACGTCGGCATAGGGATCGTCGGCTACACTCGCAGGCTGCGACAGGCGCTCCGGTACCGGTTCCTCCACCATTTCCTGCGCCGGCTCCGCTTCCGGCTCCTGCACGGGTGCAACCGTTACGAGTGCCTCTTCGAAATCCGTCTCGGTCAGCTCCTCGTCAACCTCCACCGTCGGCAATTCTTCCACCGGCTCGAAGGATGCTTCCGGCATATCCACAACAGGTGATTCACCGCGGGCCAGCGCCTCGGCCCGCTCCTGCAAGCATGTC
>JAIVHA010000014.1 GCA_020201295.1 Lysobacteraceae bacterium
GTCCAGTCCCGTAACATGAGGCAAGGGTACCGTCCCGGCTTCCCCGCCGACAGCCCCAGTACTCCTTCGAGCTGAAATTTACGCATTGTCATGGCCACGGAAGCACACGGAAAGATTGCATTGCCGCCAATGGAAGCCACCCGTAGGAGCGGCCTCTGGCCGCGAACCGTGTGTGGTACCCCGGGCATTCGCGGCCAGAGGCCGCTCCTACAGGCGCCTTGCATTACGAGGTAAATAATTTCCGTGTGCTTCCGTGGCCATCAAGGCCGTCAGGTGTCCGCATGCGGTGTGAGCGCATTGAAGTACCGGGGATGACAAGCCGTACGGCGGGCGCTAGACTGGTTCCCGTCCCCCTGTCGAAGGCAGCCGACCATGCTGCATGCACTGCGACAATCCGTCCATCGTACCGGCCGCCTGCTGCTGCCCCTGCTGCTGTTGTCCTGGCTGTCACTGGTATGCGGCCATTGTGTGGCCCTGGCCGGCGCAGTCGACACGGCGCCCGTGGGGCACCACGAATCAGCCGACGCGGGACATGACTGCTGCCCCGAGGTGGAAGCGGATGCCTGCCTGGGCGGGGACTGCGAACACTCCGCCGATATGCAGCAGGCCCCGGTCAACGGCAAGATCGGCGACCAACAGCACCCCCCGGCGATCCTCGCCAGCGCTCTCTTCCCGTTGCCGGCAACGCGCGGGATGGCCCTGCCGGTTCATCCTCCGAACGACTCGCCGGCCCCACACCATCCCCTCTACCTGAGGAACTGCGTTTTCCTGATCTAGGAGCGTTTCCGTTCGACACCCTTGTGGCTGTTTGGAACCGGAGACTTTCTCATGATCATTCGTTCGCGGACCCTGTGTGCGGTCCTGTTATCCACGTCCCTGTACGCCCCCACCCTGCTGGCGCAGGAAGGTCTCTTGCTGGACCTCGCGGCCGCCGAACGCCTGGCCCTGGAGCGGGATGCCGGCCTGTCCATGACCCGCGCCGAGGCCCGGGCCCTGCGCGAGCAGGCGGTCGCCGATGGCCAGTTGCCGGACCCGGCCGTGAGCCTGGGGCTCATGAACCTGCCGGTGGATTCCCTGGATCGCCGCGAGGAGCCCATGGCCCAGCTCAGCGTCGGTATCCGCCAGGCCTTCCCGCCGGGCGCCACCCTCCAGCACCAGGCGGCACGCACCGGGCACCAGGCGGCGGCCGCCGATGCCGGTACTGCCGCGCGCCGTCTGGAGGTGTTGCGGGAAACCCGGCTGGCCTGGTTGGAGCTGGCCTACCAGCAGGTTGCCTTGGAGCTTTTGCGGATCACCCACTCCCGTTTTGATGACATCCTGGACGTAACCCATTCCCGTTACCGCACCGGCGGCGACCAGCTGCAGGATGTGCTGGGTGTCGAACTGGAACAGGCCCTGCTCGATGATCGCATTGCCGCTGCGCGCGGCGCCGCCGCCGCCGCCCTGGCCGGTCTGCGGCGCTGGACCGGTCCACTGGAGGGGCAACCGCGTCTGCCGGCCCACCCGCAACTGGCCAGACCGCCGGAGCTGGAACCGTTACGGGCGCGCCTGGCGGGGCATCCCCTGATCGCGGCGGCCAATGCCCGCGTCGCCGCCGGCCAGGCCGGTGTCGAGGTCGCCCGGCAACAATACAAGCCTGGCTGGATGCTCGATGTCAGTTACGGGGAACGCAGCGGCATGGGTCGCAGCGATCTGTTCAGCGCCATGGTGACCCTGGATCTGCCACTTTTCACCGGCCAGCGCCAGGACCGCCGCGTCGCGGCGAGCGTGGCGCAGACCGATGCCCTGCATCATGCCCGCGATGAACTTCACCGCGAACTGCTGCTGGCCCTGGAGGCGGATCATGCCCGCTGGCGCGAGCTGCACGTCCGCGAGCAGGGCTATGAGGATCGAATCCTGCCCGCGGCCCGCAACAACGCGGACTCGGCCCTGGACGCCTATCGCAACGGTGTCACCGATTTCACCACCCTGATACGCGCCCAGCTCACCGAGCTGGAAAGCCAGCTGCAGGCCCGGCGCACCCGCACCGAGCGGTTACAGGCCCAGGCGCGGCTGCTCTATTTCCTGGGAGAATCATCATGAGAACCTGGCTTGCCATGCCCCTGCTGCTGGGCGCGTTGACTCTGCTCCCCGGCGCCACGTCCCTGGCCGAGGAGCGCGAAATACTGTTCTATCGCAACCCGATGAACCCGGAGATCACCTCGTCGGAGCCCGCCAAGGACTGGATGGGCATGGACTACATCCCCGTATATGCCGACGAGGTGAGCGGCGAGGACGGAGTGGTGGTGCGCATCGATCCCGCCCTGGTGCAGAACCTGGGGGTGCGTACCGAGCCGGCGAGCCGGGGCCGCCTGTGGCGACGCATCGATGCCGTGGGCAACATCGGCTACGACGAGGCGCGTATCAGTCACATCCACATGCGCAGCGAGGGCTGGATCGAGGATCTGCGTGTGCATTTCGTCGGGGAACGCTTCGCCGCCGGCGACGTGCTGTTCGAGATCTACGCCCCCGCCCTGGTCAATGCCCAGGAGGAATTCCTGCAGGCATTGCGTACCGGTCGGACCGCGCTGATTGCTTCCTCGCGGGAGCGCTTGCATCTGCTCGGTGTGGATGAGCTGCAGGTGCGTGAACTGGAACGCAGCCGCAAGGTACGTCCGCGCATTACCGTGCGCGCGCCGCGGGCTGGCGTGGTAACGGCCCTGAATGCGCGGCACGGCATGTTCGTCACCCCGAATATGGAGGTGATGAGCCTGGCCGATCTGTCCAGCCTCTGGTTGCTGGTCGAGGTCCCAGAGCGGCAGTCCTCCTGGGTGGCGGTGGGGCAAGCGGTGGAGCTGCGCCTGCCGGCCCTGCCCGGCGAGGTGTTCGAGGGCCGCATCGAATACCTCTATCCGGGCCTCGATGCGCGTACGCGCACCCTGCGCGCGCGCGTGCAGCTGGACAATCCCGGCGAACGATTCCGGCCCGACATGTTCGCCAAGGTACGCATCTTCGCCGGCCCGCGGGACGACGTGCTGAGCATCCCGCGCACGGCCCTGATCCGCACCGGGCGCGCCGAGCGGGTGATCGTCGCCGAGGGCGAGGGCCGTTTCCGTGCCGTGGAGGTCAGCTCCGGCATGGAATCGGGCGACTGGGTGGAGATCCGCGACGGCCTGGAAGAGGGCGAGCGAGTGGTGGTGTCGGGCCAGTTCCTGCTCGATTCAGAGGCCAGCATCCAGGCCAGCGCCACGCGCCTGCACGGCGCCCAGGCGGAGGCGGGGACCGAGGCCGGTCATGCCGGGAAGACGGTGGAGGGCATGGGCACCGTGACCGCGATCAAGGCGGCGGAGCAGGTGCTGACCCTCGACCACGAGGCCATCGAGGCGCTGGGCTGGCCGGCCATGGTGATGGACATCGAGGTCCACGAGTCCGTGGACCTGGGTGAACTCGAGCTGGGCGATCGGCTGCACTTTACCCTGGAGCAGGGCGAGGCTGGCGGCTACCGGATCACATCGATCCATGTGATGGAGTGAGGCCATGATCGTCGAATTGATCCACTGGTCCCTGCGCAACCGCTTCCTGGTGCTGCTGCTCACGGTGCTGTTGGTGGCCTGGGGGGTGGTGGCCATCCGCACCACGCCGCTGGACGCCATTCCCGACCTCTCCGACGTGCAGGTGATCATCCGCACGCCCTTCGCCGGCCAGGCCCCGCGCGTGGTGGAGGACCAGGTCACCTACCCGCTCACCACCGCCATGTTGTCGGTACCACGCGCCACCACGGTGCGCGGCTATTCCTTCTTCGGGGACTCCTATGTCTATGTACTGTTCGAGGATGGCACCGATCTCTACTGGGCGCGCTCGCGGGTGCTGGAATACCTGAACCAGGCGCGCGAACGCCTGCCCGCGGGTATTACCCCCAGTCTCGGTCCCGACGCCACCGGCGTGGGCTGGGTCTACCAGTACGCCCTGGTGGATCGCACGGGAAGCCATGACCTGGCCCAGCTGCGCTCCCTGCAGGACTGGTTCCTCAAGTTCGAGCTGCAGACCCTGCCCGGGGTGTCCGAGGTGGCCAGCATCGGCGGCATGGTGCGCCAGTACCAGGTGGTGGTGGACCCGGACCGGCTGCGCGCCCACGGCCTGCGCCTGGAGCAGGTTGCCGCCGCCATCCGCGCCGCCAACCAGGAGAGCGGCGGCGGCGTGCTGGAGATGGCCGAGGCCGAGTACATGGTGCGCGCCACCGGCTACCTGCAGGATGCCGAGGACCTGCGCCAGGTGGTGCTGGCGGTGGATGATCGCGGCACGCCCATCCTGTTGCGCGACGTGGCCGAGGTGCGCCTCGGCCCGGAGATGCGGCGCGGCATCGCCGAGCTCGATGGCGAGGGCGAGGTGACTGGCGCCGTGGTGGTGATGCGCTCCGGCGAGAATGCCCTGGCCACCATCCGCGCCGTCAAGGCGCGGCTGGCGGAGCTGCAGCGCAGCCTGCCCGAGGGCGTGGAGATCGTGCCCACCTATGACCGCTCCGGGCTCATCGAACGTTCCGTGGACAACCTGCGCAGCAAGCTCATCCAGGAGCTGATCGTGGTGGCGCTGGTATGCGCGGTGTTCCTGTTCCACCTGCGGTCCTCCCTGGTGGTGGTGATCTTCCTGCCCATCGGTATCCTGGCGGCCTTCGTCCTCATGCGCATGCAGGGCATCAACGCCAACATCATGTCCCTGGGCGGCATCGCCATCGCCATCGGCGCCATGGTGGATGCGGCCATCGTCATGATCGAGAACCTGCACAAGCACCTGGAACGGGAAGGCTCCAGCGGACGCAGGCACTGGGAGCTGGTCGCCCGGGCGGCGACGGAGGTAGGCCCGGCGCTGTTCTTCTCCCTGCTCGTCATCACCGTGAGCTTCCTGCCGGTATTCACCCTGGAGGCCCAGGAGGGACGCCTGTTCGCGCCGCTGGCCTATACCAAGACCTATGCCATGGCGGCGGCGGCGGGTCTGTCCATTACCCTTGTGCCGGTGCTGATGGGCTATTTCATCCGTGGCCGGGTGCGCCCCGAAAACGCCAACCCGCTCAATCGTGGCCTGATGGCGCTGTATCGGCCCGGTATCCACTGGGTACTCAGGCGCCCGGCCATGGTGGTGCTGGCGGCCCTGCTCATCGCCGCCAGTTCCCTGTGGCCCATCTATGGCCTGTGGCCTCTGCAAAAACCGCTGGGCACCGAGTTCATGCCCACCCTGGACGAGGGCGACCTGTTGTACATGCCCACCACCTTCCCGGGCCTGTCCGCCGGCAAGGCCCAGCAGCTGCTGCAACAGACCGACAAGCTCATCAAGAGCGTGCCCGAGGTGCAGCGCGTGTTCGGCAAGGCGGGGCGCGCCGACACCGCCACCGACCCGGCGCCCCTGACCATGATCGAGACCATCGTGCAGCTCAAGCCGCGCGAACAGTGGCGCCCCGGCCTGACCCTGGAGGGCCTGCAGGCGGAACTCAATCGCGTGGTCACCCTGCCCGGGGTCTCCAACAGCTGGACACCACCCATCCGTACCCGTATCGACATGCTCGCCACCGGTATCCGCACCCCGGTGGGTATCAAGGTGGCGGGCCCGGATCTGGAGGTCATCCAGGAGTTGGGACAACGCATCGAAGAAGTCCTGCGTCCGCTGGATGGCACCCTGAGCGTGTATTCCGAGCGGGTGGCGGAGGGCCGTTATCTGGTGATCGACACGGACCGGGTGGCGGCGGCGCGCCATGGCCTGAGCGTGGCGGACGTCCAGGGCGTGGTGCGCACCGCCATCGGCGGTATGAACCTCACCGAGACGGTGGAGGGCCTGGAGCGCTACCCGGTGAACCTGCGCTATGGCCAGGATCTGCGTGACTCACCCGAGCGGGTGCGTGATCTGCCCCTGACGACCCCCGCCGGGGCCTGGATCACCCTCGGCGACGTGGCCGAGGTGCGCATCGAGGCCGGCGCCAACATGATCCGCAGCGAGAACGCCCGTCCCAATGGCTGGGTCTACGTGGACATTCAGGGCCGCGACCTGGGTTCCTACGTGGCGGCGGCGCGGCAGGCGGTGGCGGAGCAGCTGGAACTGCCGGCGGGCTATGCCCTGAGCTGGTCGGGGCAATACGAGTACATGGAACGGGCGGCGGAGCGCCTGCGGCTCATCGTGCCGGTGACCCTGGCCAGCATCGTGCTGCTGCTGTACCTGAATTTCCGTCGTGTCGCCGAAGTGGTCATCATCCTGGCCATGCTGCCCCTGGCCCTGGTGGGAGGGGTCTGGCTGCTCTGGCTGCTGGACTACAACCTGTCGGTGGCGGTGGGCGTGGGCTTCATCGCCCTGGCCGGCGTGGCGGTGGAAACCAGTGTGGTGATGCTGCTGTATCTCAACCTTGCCTGGGACCGGTTGCGGGAAAGCAAGCAGGCACCGGAACTGCAGGACCTCTATAATGCGGTGATCGAGGGCGCGGTGCAGCGCCTGCGGCCCAAGCTGATGACGTCGCTGACGGTCATCGCCGGCCTGTTGCCCATCATGTTCGGCACCGGTACCGGTTCCGAGGTGATGCGCCGCATTGCCGCACCCATGGTGGGCGGCATGGTGACCTCCACCCTGCTCACCCTGCTGGTGATCCCGGCCGCCTACCTGCTCTGGCAGCGGACCCGGCTGAGATTGTAATGGCCACGGAAGCACACGGAAAAACACGGAAGATTGTATTGCTGCCAACGGAAGCACCTGTAGGAGCGGCCTCTGGCCGCGAACCGTGTATGGTACCCCGGGCATTCGCGGCCAGAGGCCGCTCCTACAGGTGCCCTCATTACGACGTAAATAATTTCCGTGTTTTTCCGTGTGCTTCCGTGGCCAGTAACAAGATTTTTTTCAACACGTAAGGAGATGACAGCATGTATGGATTCAGCACGAAGGTCAGCGACAGCTTCGACGACGCGGTGGCGAAGGTCACGGCGGCCCTGATGGAGGAAGGTTTCGGCGTGCTCACCGAGATCGACGTCAAGGCGACCCTGAAGAAGAAGTTGGATATCGACAAGCGCCCCTACAAGATCCTCGGCGCCTGCAATCCCGCCCTGGCCAATCAGGCCCTGGAGGCCGACCCGGACATTGGCCTGTTGCTGCCCTGCAATGTGGTGGTGCGGGAAGAGGAGGACGGTTCCACCACCGTGGCCTTCATGGACCCTTCCGCCGTGCTCAAGCTGGTGGAAAAGCCGGGTGTCGAGCAGCTGGCCGCCGAGGTGCGGGGTCGCCTGATGCGGGTGCGCGACGCCATCGCGACCTGAACGGGCATCGCAACCTCGGCGCACCGCCATGGTTCGCGCCGGCCCCCCGTAGGAGCGGCCTCTGGCCGCGAATGCCCGGGGTACCACACACGGTTCGCGGCCAGAGGCCGCTCCTACGGGGGGCGCTACAGGCTGTCCGACGGCCAGAGCTGGAGCCCAACGTAGAGAAAGCCCAGCGCGAACAGTACGCAGCCCAGCAGCGGCAACCAGTGCCGTGACGCCAGGCCGGCCCGGCGCAGGTCGCGGATGGCCAACCCGCTGCCGATCAGGCAGACGACGAAGCCGAATTCGTTCATGAGCAGGCGGGTGAGCAGTGGCAGTTGCGGCATGAGCCACTGGATCAAGGCCAGGCCGCAGGCCAGGAACAGGGCAATCCAGGGAAAGGGTAACGGCATGCCTCAGTCTCGCTGTTCGGGGGCGGAGGGATTCTTGGGATAATCGTAATAGCGCACCCGTCCACGACCCGGGCGCGCCTCGCGCCAGTGTTCGATCTCCAGTTCGGCGCCCAGCACGGCGCAGGTCGGCAGATCGTCGATGCGGGAGTTGGTCAATTGGTTGGCCAGGTCGGTGATGCCGGGGTTGTGGGCCACCAGCACCAGGTGCCCGATGTGGTCGTCGGTGGCGCGCAGACAATCGAGTAGCGCCCGGGCGCTGGCGTTGTAGAGGACTTTCTCGGTCCGGATCTCCTGTTCCTGTATACCGAGCCCCTGTGCCAGCAGGGTGGTGGTGCGCAGGGCGCGTACCGCGGGACTGCTCAGCAGTCGATCCGGCCGCTCGTAGTATTGGATCATGCGCGCGGCCATGTGGGGCACATCCCCTTCACCACGCGCATTCAGCGGGCGCTCGAAGTCGGGGAGGTGGTTGTCCCAGTCGGACTTGGCATGGCGGATCAGGGTCAGGCGTTTCATGTGACCAGTAAAAACCCACTCCGGGTATGGAGTGGGTCATTGTAGCCTGATTGCGTGGCAGGGTTAATGCGGGGCGAACTGCTTGGGCACATGTTCGGCCCAGTAGGTGTTTTCGGGGTGCTCGGCGGCCAGTTTTTCGGCCTCCCGGACCGCCTCTTCATAGGTCATGATCCGGTCGTTGTACTTGCCGGCCTTGAAGACCCGCTTGCTGTGCCAGGCCACATAGAACTTGTTGTCGGATTGACTGACAGGATCCAGCATGTGCTCCTCCTTGCCTGTTGCCAGGCGGCGAACGTTGGACTACATCCTGTATGTAGTACATGGGCAGGGATGTGCCACCATGGTGATGGCATGGTTTTCCCCGTCGCGGCCCGACAGGCTCCTAGGAGGAATGGCACTGACGTAACGTCATTGCGAGCGAAGCGCGGCAATCTCCTACCATGAAATCAGTCAGTTGGAGATTGCCGCGTCACTTCTGGCCCATAGAATCCCTTCGGGCTTCATCATGTGTAGTACTAGATCTGACCCGCCACCAGTTCCAGCAGGCCGTCGTAGTCCAGCACCTCGATGTGGCTGCCGCGCACCTCGATCAGGTCTTGCTTTGACAGCCGTGACAGGATGCGCGAGAGGGTCTCCGGCTGGATGGACAGGCGCGAGGCCACCACGTGCTTGGGGGTGTTGAGCTGCAGGCTGGGCTGGTCGCGGTTGCTCTGGGTGGCCTCGTTGAGCAGGTAGCTCACCAGCCGGTAGGTGGCGTTGTGCAGGGTGAGACTGTCGATCTCGTTCAGGTGCCGGTGCAGGCGCTGGCTCATGATACCCATGAACCGGAAGCAGGTATCCACCGACTCGCGCAGGATGCGGGTGAAGACCCGGCTGGAGATGGCCAGCAGTTCCGTGGCCTGCACGGCCTGGGCATTGACGGGATAGACCTGGCGTTCCATGAACATCACCGCCTCGGCGAACAGGCGTCCGGGGGTGATGATCTCGATGACCTTTTCATCGCCGCCCTCGGACAGACGAAACAGCTTGATCTGCCCGCTCAGGACCAGGAAAAAATCCTCGGCGGGCTGGCCATGCTGGAACAGGTTTTCGTTCTCCCCCAGCCGCACCAGGCGGGTGGCGGCGGCCAACTCAGCCAGCTGTTGCTCGTCCAGCGCGGTGAAGTGGCCGACATTGCGCAGGATGGCTTGGATTTTTCCGTTGTCTAGGCTCATGGGCAGCAGGTCTGGCGGACCGTGACAGTGGCAGGAGGCTGCATGATACCTGTATTTCGCCCGGGAGTTGAATGCTCACCGTCCAGTGCGTTGCGGGTGGGGAAGGAACGGATGCCCGGGCCGAAGCCCGGCGCTTCAGGCTGCGCTCGCGGACGGCAGGATCACGGCCAGGGCATCGGCGTACTGGCGGTCCGCTTCCTCGATCACGGATTCGGTGATGTCCAGGGCCAGCCCGGTGAGTTCCCAGGCGCGCGGTTCCAGGGGCGGCACCTGGTTGGTGGCGCTGCCCGTGAGGTGGGCGCCGGCGGCAATGATGTCGGCCAGGTGCACCATGGCCGTTTCAAGCGGGTATTCCTGCGCCTCCAACGGGCGATGGTGGTGGCGGGCGGCTTCGACGAAGGCCTCGGGCAGGTTCCAGGCCTGCATCAGTTCGGCGCCCACGTCGCTGTGGTCGAAACCGAAGATTTCCTGTTCCACCTGGTGCAGGGGGCGACCGGCGCGTGCCAGTTCCAGGGCGCGACGGGACTCCTCGGGACGCTGGTGGTAGAGCACCAGCGAGCCGATGTCGTGCAGCAGCCCGCTGACAAAGAAGCGTTCCGTGTTGGGGGCGCGATGATGGCGGGCCAGCACCCGGGCCACCACGCCGGCGTAAAGGCTGTGTTCCCAGAACTGTTGCATGTCGATCAGCTCATTGGGCAGACCCGCGAAGGCCTCCACGGCGCTGGACCCCAGGACCAGATCGGTGATCTCCAGGGTGCCGACGATGGTGATGGCCCGGGAAATGGTCTCGATACGGGAAGGAAAGCCGTAGAAAGAGCTGTTGACGATGCGCAGCAAGCGGACGCTGAGCGCCGGATCCTCGCTGATCACCTGGCCGATGTCGGCGGCGGAACTGTCCGGGGCGTTGAGCAGCTCCAGTGCGCGCAGCACCACGGCGGGCAGGGAGGCCAGTTCCAGGGTGTCGTCGATCAGGTCGCGGGCATCACTCATGTGGATTCCCCGGTGCCTGGCGACGGCGCAGGCAGATGCGCTTGAGTTCCGAGATCAGGGGGTGGTCGGGGTTGGTGTTGCGGAATTGCGCTTCGATTTGCATGGACGCCTCTTGCACCGACGGGGCGGCTGCCCCGGTGGATTCCGTTCCGGATGGGGCGGCATCGACGCGGGTGACGCCGTGGGCGCGCAACAGCGTCAGATGCCGTGCCGTGAGCCGAACCCCTTTCCCGAGCAACACATTGCCCTTGCTGTCCACGGCTGGGTGGACGAGCACCAGCCCAGGCTGCAGGTCATCGAGGCACAGATCCGTCATGGCTCATTCTAGTTATGGTCGTGGCAGTGGGCGGCGTTGCCAGGCATTCCGCCTCACTGTGGATCGATACTACACAAAGTTCGCGCCATGGCCAATGCCGGGACGCCGTGAGCCGACGCAGGGTGTGGTGCTAAGCCGTTGTATTTATGTCGACCGGTGGTGTTTCGGGAACAAAATGTACGGCTGGACGTCTGTATGATCATGAGCGTGGCGGCGCTGCATTGACCGGGAACATTTACAGTCCCCGGCGAATTTGCCAGAATACCGCGACGATACGATTTGCCCCTATAGCACTCGCACTGGCCAGCATGCGCCCTACCTGGCCAAGCAGATGAAGGCCTTCCGCGACGGGACCCGCAGCGATCCCATGATGTCGCCCATGGCCAAGCCGCTCAGCGACCAGGACATCGAGAATCTGGCGGCCTACTTCTCCAGCCTCTGATCCCGGCGCCTTTGGCCCGCAAAAAAGCCGAACCGCGAGGTTCGGCTTTTTTATGCCCGTCCTTCCCCGTAGGAGCGGCCTCTGGCCGCGAATGGGTTATGCCCAGGCAGTTCGCGGCCAGAGGCCGCTCCTACGGGAATGGCTTTCGGCTCCGCAGGCGGGTCATGAACTGCGCCGCAGCGCATGATTGAGGTACACCAGCACGCTGAGCAACAGCAAAGCACCACCCTGGTGGGCGGCCGCCAGGCTCAAGGGGACATGCAGCAGCAGGGTGGAAATGCCCAGCGCCACCTGTAGCAGGCCCGCCGCCAGCAGCAGATGCAGCGCCAGGCGCGCGCGGCCGCCCAGCCCCTGGCGCTGGCCCCATAGCCACAGAGCCACCACGCCCGCCAGGGTCAGGAGGGCCAGCAGGCGGTGATTGAACTGCACCGTGGCGATGTTATCAAACAGGTTGGTCCACCAGGGGTCGAACAGCCACATCACCTGCGGTATCCAGTGGCCGTCCATGAGCGGGAAGGTGTTATAGGCGAAGCCTGCCTTGAGCCCGGCCACGAAACCACCCGAGGCGATGGTGAGCAAGGCCCACAGGGTCAGGGCCAGGGCCGGGATTCGCAGTCGTGCATGTCCCGATGGCGGTGACTGGCGATCCCGGGGGTACCAGAGCTCCAGGGCCAGCCACAGCATGTAGCCGTAGATCACGAAGGCCAGCAGCAGGTGGGCGGTGAGCCGGTACTGGCTCACATGGGGATTGTCCACCAGGCCGCTGGCCACCATGTACCAGCCCATCAGCCCTTGCAGCCCGCCGAGCAGGAACAGGCCCAGCAGACGTGCGGACAGGGCGGGCGCGATGCGGCGCCGTGCCAGGAAATACAGGAAGGGCACCAGGAAGGCGACACCGATGGAACGGCCCAGCAGGCGGTGGGCGTACTCGAACCAGTAGATGGATTTGAAACCATCCAGGTCCATGCCGAGGTTGACCTTCCGGTACTCGGGCGAGGCCCGGTACTTGTCGAACTCCGTTTCCCAGGCCTCCTGGCTCAGGGGCGGCACCAGGCCGGTGACCGGTTTCCATTCCACGATGGACAGGCCGGAACCGGTCAGGCGCGTGACGCCGCCGAGGATCACCATGGCGAATACCAGGATGCAGCAGACCAGCAGCCAGCCGGCGATGGCGCGATCCTGGGGAAAGGGGATGTTGTGCATGAGTGTGGTGTTGTTATGGAT
>JAIVHA010000116.1 GCA_020201295.1 Lysobacteraceae bacterium
ACGTCCGGTAGAGCTCGTGGTCACCAAAGGCGTAGAAACGGCCGTCGTCGTGGAAAACCGAAAACAACTGCGACACGCTGTTCGCCTCGGCTGTCTTGGTCATGGGCGCGGGTTTCTGGGCTTCCGTCTGAGCGCCGGCGCAGGCAACCAGGCTGGGCAGCAGCAGTGCCGTGCAGACCAGGGTAAGCGTTCGGAACTTGTTCATGATGTACTCTCCTGATGAATCTGGTAAGAACAGAGGCGCGCACCGCGCGGGGCGGTGCGCGCGATCCGTTTACTCGATGCCGAGCTTTTTAAGCTCACGAGCAGCCACGGCGGCGGGCAGCGGGATATAGCCATCGCGCAGCACGGCTTCCTGTCCCTGCTTGGAGAGCACCAGCTTGTAGAACTCGCGTTCCAGCGGAGACAGCGGTTCGTTGGGCTTCTTGTTTACATAAACGTAGAGCAGGCGGGCCAGGGGATACTTGCCATTGGCGGCATTGTCGGCACTCGCCTCGTAGGCGGGCTCGCCCTCCTTCTTGGACAGGGGTACCGCACGCACACCGGAGGTGATGTAGCCGATCCCGGAATACCCGATGCCGTTGATGGACTCGGTCACACCTTGCACGACCGAGGCGGAACCCGGCTGTTCATTGATGCTGGACTTGAAGTCACCGTCGCACAGGGCATTGTCCTTGAAGAAACCATAAGTGCCGGAGACGGCGTTACGGCTGTAGAGTGCCATGTCACGGTTGGCCCAGGCGCCGGTCAGACCCAGCTGTCCCCAGCGGGTGACGTCTTCCTTGTAGCCACAGCGACGGGTGGCGGAAAACACCGCATCGACCTG
Organism: Lysobacteraceae bacterium; assembly: GCA_020201295.1. Taxonomy (GTDB): domain Bacteria; phylum Pseudomonadota; class Gammaproteobacteria; order DSM-19610; family DSM-19610; genus JAIVHA01. The sequence goes on from JAIVHA010000116.1 coordinate 827, forward strand.
GGGAATGCTCATCTCCTTGATGGGGTTGTCCTTGTTGACATACACCGCGAGTACGTCGATAGAGGTGCCAACGGCCGTCGGCGGATAACCATGCTTCTTCTCGAAGGACTCGATTTCCTTGCCTTTCATCATGCGGCTCATGGGGCCGAAGTTGGCGGTGCCTTCGGTTACCGCGGGCGGTGCGGTGGAGGAACCGGCACCCTGGATCTGGATGTTGACATTGGGGTAAAACTTGGCGAAGTCTTCTGCCCACAAGGTCATGAGGTTGTTCATGGTATCGGAACCGATACTGGACAGGTTGCCGGATACGCCGGAGGCCGGCTTGTAGTCGGGCAGCTTCGGGTCGACCTGGGGGGCGGCTGCATGGCTTGCCCCCGCAAACGTCATGGATGCCACCAGGGCTATCCTGGTCATCATATTTCGGTTGAACATGTGCTTTCCCTCGATGTGGGTTGTGGTGACGTGTAACAGTGACGGAGTATCGCCACCGTTTGCGACAGCGGCATTACGGAAATATGACGTAAATATTACAAAGCGCATCTGGGGAATAAGGGTCTCGATGGTTTATTTCCATGAATTCATACTGTTGCCAGTACCGTTGAGGTGCCGATCGCTACCCTTTCAGGTTTGAATGACGCACGCGGCGTGGCCCTCGAAGGTGGGGCCAGCGGCAAGTTCTGATCCGCTTGCCCGCCCCGGAGCGGGGTAGTGAACCCCGCGATCAGTCCTCTGTTCGAACCAAACCGCGGCAACGCTGGGGGCGTTCACCAGGATGGATTTTGCAGTAGAGTGCCGATTGCGTAACCACTGTCTAAATACAGGGCGGCCCTGCCGAGCCGCTGTTCCAGGAGTGACTATCATGTGGACATGGCTCGACAAAATACCGCTACTGCCCCTGGTGGTCGGGGCGCTGTTGCTGGGCGCCGCTCCCTTCGTGCCGGAGCCGCACCTGGTGGAGAAGCTGCGCATGCTGATGGCCGGGGAGCTGGCGCGTCCCATCGATGTCTTCGACCTGTTCCTGCACGGCACCCTGCCCCTGTTGCTGTTGCTCAAGCTGGGGCGCGTGGCGGCCGTAAAGCAGATGTAGCAGGATTACCCGATGGCCCGATACAGGTCCTTCGAGAACTGGCTAGAACAGCGCGCCTGGAAGGCGCCGGCACGGTGCTCCGGCCTGGGCCCTTGTAGGAGCGGCCTTGGCCGCGAATGTTCGCGGCCAAGGCCGCTCCTACAGGCGAAATTCTGCAATGACCGGGATTAACAAGAGCGCCATACACGAAGCCTCATACCTGCCGGCTTGCTCCGGTCTAGGTCTCCGAGGCAAGCCCAACCATGGTCACCGTAGGGCCATGCATGAGCACGAAGCCTTGCCGCCGGTCATCACCGCTGGTGCTGTACTCGAATACGTAGGTGCGGCGCAGGCAGAAGCGCCCGCTTTGGCAGCGGCCGGGACGCAGGCGCTGCAGGGAAACGGTGCCGTCCAGCAGCTGTAGCTGCTGTTCGTCGCGTGACCGTGCTGCCCAGCGGCCACCGCTTCACCGTGGAGGAAGGCGAGACCCTGCTGGAGGGCGCGTTGCGTTCCGGCCTGAACATGAACTATCACTGCAACAGCGGCAGCTGCGGCGAGTGCCAGGCACGGGTGCTGGAAGGAGAGCCGGGGCGGCGCCTGCCGCATGACCATGTGCTCGGCGAGACGGCACGCCAGCAGGGCGTGGTGCTCCTGTGCCGCACCCATGCGGACACCGACCTGGTGATCGAGGCTCGCGAGGCCCATGGCGTGGAGGACATCCCGCAGCAGGCCATCGACACCCAGGTGGCGAAGCTCGAACAGCCGGTGGAGGATGTCATGATCCTGCATCTGCGCACCCCGCGCAGCCGCACCCTGCGGTTCCTGGCTGGCCAGTATGTCACCCTGCACATCGACGGCCTGGCGCCGCGCAGCAAATCCATCGCCAGCTGTCCCTGTAACGGCATGATGCTGCAGTTCCATGTGCGCCGGGTCGCCGGTGATCCCTTTTCCGAACATGTGTTTCAGCACCTGAAGCCACGTCAGAAGATCCACGTGGAGGGTCCCCATGGGGATTTCGTGTGGGATGAGAATAGCCGGCGACCGGTGATCTTCATCGCCTTCGAAACCGGTTTCGCGCCCATCAAGAGCCTGATCGAGCATGCCATCGCGCTGGAGTATGACCAGCCCATGCGGCTGTACTGGATCGCCCGCGACCGGGACGGACACTACCTGGCCAACCACTGCCGAGCCTGGCAGGATGCCCTGGACAATTTTGAATACCAACCCCTGGTCAGTCACGAGTCGCCGCCCTGGACGGACGAGGTGCTGGAGGAACTGGCGCTGTCCCTGGAGACCCTGGACCCGGTGGCGC
>JAIVHA010000273.1 GCA_020201295.1 Lysobacteraceae bacterium
CACATGATGAAGCCCGAAGGGATTCTATGGGCCAGAAGTGACGCGGCAATCTCCAACTGACTGATTTCATGGTAGGAGATTGCCGCGCTTCGCTCGCAATGACGTTAAGTCAGTGCCATTCATACTAATGACGTGTCCACGGTAAGCCGAGATTCGTTATTAGTATACTGTCACCTGATTTCCTCATGCCCCCTGTAGGAGCGGCGCGAGCCGCGATGGGTGGCCGACCCCTCCATCGCGGCTCGCGCCGCTCCTACAGGCCGACCGAAGATCGGATAGTGGATTATTCCTGCCCGGCCTCCTCCTGCGGAGGTTCGGCCGCATCGTGCCGCGGCCAGGCCTTCAGTACCGCCTGTACCAGGGTGGCGAGGGGAATGGCGAAGAACAGGCCCCACAGACCCCAGATACCCCCGAACACCAGCACCGCGACTATGATGGCGATGGGATGCAGGTCCACCACCTCGGAAAACAGCAGGGGCACCAGCACATTCCCGTCCAGGGCCTGGATCACGCCATAGGCGATCATCACATAGGCGAACTGAGCCCCCCAGCCCCACTGGAAGTAGGCGACCAGGGCTATGGGGATGGTCACCACCGCGGCGCCGATATAGGGAATGATCACCGACAGGCCCACCAGGGTCGCCAGCAACAGGGCGTACTGTAGTCCCATGAAGCTGAAGGTGATGTAACTCACTCCACCGACGATGAGAATCTCCCATACCTTGCCCCGCACATAATTGGCGACCTGCGCATTCACATCGTGCCAGACCCGGGTGGACAGGCCCCGTTCGTGGGGCAGATAACCGGCGATCCAGGCAAAGATACGTTCCTTGTCCTTCAGGAAAAAGAACACCAGCACCGGCACCAGAACCACATAGACCAGCACGGCGATGATGTTGAATACCGAGGCCAGGGAAACGGAAAACACCTGCTGACCCAGGTTGGTGATTTCCCTGCGCAGGCCCGCCATGATTTCATTGACCTGTTGCTCGGTAATGAACGCCGGATATTCCTCCGGCAAGTGCTGCAAGAGGGCCTGGCCATCGCTGATCATGACGGGTAATTGCTGAAACAACTGGGTGAGCTGATTGGACAACTGCGGCACCATGCCAAACAGGATGAGCACCAGCAGCAACAGAAAGCCAGCCACCACCAGCGCCACGGCCAACAGGCGCGGCAGGTGCCAGCGCTGCAAGCGGGCCACCAGTCCTTCCAGGAGATAGGCAAGCACCACGCTGGCCAGTACCGGGGCCAGCATATCGCCCATGAACAGGATGACGGCGAAGCCAAGCAGCAGCAACACGGCCAGGATGATGACCTGCGGATCGTTGAAGTATCTGCGAAACCAGTTGCGGATCACATCCATGGCATCATCATTCCTCGTGCCGTGTCCGCAACTCGTCGTATTCCCGCCGGAAAACCGCCTCCAGCTCGTCGATCACCTCGCGGGCATCACGGCCGGTCATGATGTGCTGGGTCATGAGCCCGGAGGTGTGACCCAGCATGCGGGTCTTGTCGAGCATGAAATAGGTCTGTGACAGGCGCTTGATGGCGGCCACCACCTTTTCCGATTCCGGCCGCTCGATGTCCCGTGGTTCCGGTGGCGGCTCGGGTTTCCGCTCGGCTGCGACCGGGGCCAGCTGTGTGGCATCGGGCAGGGATACGGCACCATCGCGCTCGGCGAGATAGCGGGCAAAATCCAGCAGGCTGCGTTGTTCCTCGATGGAGAGCGTTTGCAGACAGGCCAGCAATTGTTCCTGGATATCACTCATCGAAGCGGCACGTTTTTCACGATCATTCCGTATGATCCTTGCAATAGCCCTGCGCGAAGGCCAGCAATTCATCCATGGCACGCTGGCGGAACTTCTGTTTCTGATGCACGAAGGAGAAGGGGCGTTCCAGGGTCGGGTCCAGGGTCAGGGCCGCCAGCGTGCCCAGTTTCAGTTCCTTGTGGATGGTGGCGCGGGAAATGATGGATACGCCCATGCCGGCCTCCACGGCACCCTTGATGGCCTCGGGGCTGCCCAGTTCCATGGAGACATTCACGTAATCTGTCTGTACACCGGAGGCCTGCAGATATTCCGCCACCACCTCGCGGGTGCCGGAACCTTCCTCGCGGCAGATATAGGGGTATTCGAACAACTCGTTCACATGGATCTTGCCACGCTTGGCCAGGGGATGCTTGGTGGGCACGATGGCCACCAGCTGGTCCATGCGGCACACATCCACCACCAGGTTCTTGTTCATCACCGGGGACTCCACCACTCCCAGGTCGATGACATTGTTTTCCACCATGCTGACGATACCCTCGGAATTGGACACCTTGAG
>JAIVHA010000015.1:0-8663 GCA_020201295.1 Lysobacteraceae bacterium
GTAGGAGCGGGCTCTGCCCGCGAACAGTTACGCACCGGAACGTTCGCGGGCAGAGCCCGCTCCTACACTCCCCTGTCAGAAACCGCTACTATGGCCGCCATGCGTATCCTCGGCATCGACCCCGGCTCACGGCTCACCGGCTACGGCATCATCGAGCAGCACGGCAGCCAGCTGCGCTATGTCAGCAGTGGCTGCCTGCGGGTCAGCGGCGACAGCCTGGCGGACAAGCTGGGCATGATCTTCACCGAACTTTCCGAACTCATGCGTGAATTCCAGCCCCACGAGATGGCCATCGAGCGGGTGTTCATGGCGCGCAACGCCGATTCCGCCCTCAAGCTCGGCCAGGCCCGTGGCGCCGCCATCTGCGCCGGGGTCATCCAGGAACTGCCCGTGGCGGAATATTCCCCGCGCGAGATCAAGCAGGCCGTGGTGGGCAAGGGCAGCGCCGACAAGGCCCAGGTACAGCACATGATCCGGGTACTGCTGAATCTTTCCGCCACGCCCCAGGCCGATGCCGCTGATGCACTGGCCGTGGCGGTATGTCATGGCCATCGCGGCCAGACCCTGGCGCGGGTGCCCGAGGCCGTGGCCAGCCGCGGCGGGCGGCTGCGATGATCCTAGAAACCTCAGTTGAACGCGCCCGGGTGTGCGGTTTTCGAGTTGGCTGGCAAGGCGCGACGAGGCGCATGGCCGCCCCCTGCAACGAGGAGCAACGCCGCCAGGCGGCTCGAAAACCGTGCAATCGGGCGCGTAGCGCGCTCACCCTCGAGGTGAACGCTATCGAAGGTACAAAACGCTGTATTCATCGGACTTTCCAAGACCCAGGAAGCGGTCAACTGAGGTTTCTAGGATGATTGGCCGGCTGCGCGGGACCCTGCTGGACAAGCAGCCTCCGGAGCTGTTGATCGACGTGCAGGGGGTGGGCTACGAAGTGCAGGCCCCCATGACCACCTTCTACGACCTGCCCGCCACCGGCAGCGAGGTCCTCCTGCACACCCACCTGGTGGTGCGCGAGGATGCCCACACCCTCTATGGCTTCAGCCGGCTGGCGGATCGCGCCCTGTTCCGCGCCCTCATCAAGGTCAATGGCGTGGGCGCCCGCATGGCACTCGCCATCCTCTCCGGCATGGACGCCACTGCCTTCGTGCATTGCGTGCAGGACAAGGACATTGCCGCCCTGGTGCGACTGCCCGGGGTGGGCAGGAAAACCGCCGAGCGCCTGATCGTGGAGATGGGCGATCGGCTCGCCGACTGGCAGCCCGCCGGCGTGGCGTCGGTGGCCGGTGCCCGCACCCCGGTGGAAGTGCGCTCGAATCCCGTCGAGGAGGCCGCCGGCGCCCTCATCGCCCTGGGCTACAAGCCCCCCGAGGCGAGCCGCATGGTGCGCACCATCGACGCCAAGGACCTGGGCGCGGAAGACATCATCCGCCTGGCGCTGCAAGCGACGGTGAAATAATGCATCTGGGAACCGCCTAGGAAACCAAGGGTGAACCGCCAAGGCGCCAAGATCGCCAAGATAATTCTTGTTATCGCGAAGATGCCAAGATGATTATGTTCGGGAATTGCGTTGTGCGGGTATTTCGCCAAAATCTTCTTGTTTTGAATGTTTTTCTTGGCGTCCTTGGCGCCTTGGCGGTTACAAGGATTTTCTTGGCGTTCTTGGCGCCTTGGCGGTTCAACGATTTTCGCAAATGCCAACCACCCCCCGTTTACCGTACACTCTGCCCATGATTGAACCCGATCGACTCGTAACCCCCACCGGTTCTCCCCAGGACGAGGCGCTGGACCGCGCCATCCGGCCGAAGACCCTGGCCGAGTACGTGGGCCAGCCGAAGGTCTCCGAGCAGATGGAGATCTTCATCCAGGCGGCACGTGGCCGTGGCGATGCCCTCGACCATGTGCTCATCTTCGGGCCGCCGGGGCTGGGCAAGACCACCCTGGCGCACATCATTGCCAACGAGATGGGTGGGACCCTGCGCCACACCTCCGGCCCGGTGCTGGAGAAGGCCGGTGACCTGGCGGCGCTGCTCACCAACCTCGAGGCCGGCGACGTGCTGTTCGTGGACGAGATCCACCGCTTGAGCCCGGTGGTGGAGGAGATCCTCTATCCCGCCATGGAGGATTACCAGCTCGATATCATTATTGGCGAAGGGCCGGCGGCGCGTTCCATCAAGCTGGATCTGCCGCCCTTCACCCTGGTGGGGGCGACCACCCGTGCCGGCCTGCTCACTTCGCCCTTGCGTGACCGCTTCGGCATCGTGCAGCGCCTGGAGTTCTACAATGCAACGGACCTGGCCGCCATCGTACAGCGTTCCGCGCGCATCCTGGGCATCCCGCTCGACGACGGCGGGGCGCTGGAACTGGCGCGCCGTTCGCGCGGCACGCCGCGCATCGCCAATCGGTTGCTGCGCCGGGTGCGCGACTATGCCGAGGTGAAGGCCGGCGGGCGCCTGGACGCGGAGGTGGCGACACGCGCCATGGAGTTGCTGGAGGTGGATCCGCAGGGCTTCGACGCCCAGGATCGCCGCCTGTTGCGTACCATCATCGAAAAGTTCGACGGTGGCCCGGTGGGGGTGGATAACCTGTCCGCGGCCATCGGCGAGGAACGTGGCACCATCGAGGATGTGCTGGAGCCCTATCTCATCCAGCAAGGCTTCCTCATGCGCACGCCGCGCGGCCGCGTGGCCACCCGCCATGCCTGGCTGCAATTGGGTCTGCAGCCACCGCAGACCTTGCCCGGCACCGGGGATACCCTGCCACTGCTGGACGAAGACATTACCCCGCAGTGAGCCTTCCGGGCTGACAGCATCCGGTTTCTTGCCATGCGCCTGCGATTCTTTCGACCCGCTTCCATCCTGCGCCTGATCCTGGTGGGCTTCGGCCTGGTGGCCGTGCCGCTGATGGTGGCCCTGGTGCACGCCGCCCTGGCCGTGGATCGCATGGCGAGCCGCAGTCAGGAGGCTGTGCACCAGGCCGTGGAAGCAACTCGCAACAGCCAGGCGCTGGTCGAGGCCATCACTGGCATGGAACGCAATGCGCGCCAGTACCAGGCCCTGGGTGACCCTGCCTTGTTCGAGGTCTACGCCGTCAATCACGCGGCCTTCCAGCAGACACTGGAAACCCTTGGGAACCTTCCCCTCACACCTGGCCAGCACGAGCTGCTGCTGCGCATGGCGGAAGCGGAGGGGGATATTTACCGGCTGCTGGCCGAGGCGCGGCCGGAGACCGGCCTGACCATCGTGGAAGCGGGCCGTTTCGCGGAGCTGGCGAGTCTGGCGGAAGCCTTTCTGAACCGTAGCCAGGATGCCATCCGACATGAAGTGAACACCATGCGTGACCTGGCCCTGGAGACCCAGCGCCTGCTGGTACTGCAGGCGGTGGCCCTGGTGCCCGTGGCGCTCCTGTTGATGGTGCTGTTCACGGCCCTGATCGCGCGGCCGGTGCGCCAGCTCGACCACGCCATTCGACGCCTGGGCAACGAGGAACTGGACGAGCCCCTGGCCATCCATGGGCCACGTGACCTGGAACAGCTGGGCGAGCGTCTCGACTGGCTGCGGGTGCGGTTGCAGGAACTGGAGGAAGAGAAGACCAAGTTCCTGCGTCATATCTCCCATGAACTGAAGACCCCCTTGACCGCCATCCGCGAGGGAGCCGGCCTGCTGGGTGAGGAGGTGGTGGGCAGCCTGAATGCACAGCAGCGCGAGATTGCCGCCATTCTTCAGGAGAATACCGTTCATTTGCAAAAGCTTATAGAAGATTTGCTGAACGTCAGCATGGCCGCCAGCCGGGCAGCGGTGATGCAGTACCATCCCGTGGAGCTCAAACAGCTGGTGGAAAAAGTCCTTGGAGGCCATAAAATGGCACTACTCGCCCGGCAGTTGCGGCTGGAAGCCCGGCTGCAACCGGTACGGGTGATGGCAGACGAAGAGAAACTTCGCGCGGTGGTGGATAATCTGCTGTCCAACGCCGCCAAATTCGCCCCGGAGGGTGGTATCGTGTTCGTGCGCCTGGAGGACGAGGGTGAAACCGCCCGTATCGAGGTCCAGGATACCGGCAGTGGCATTCCGGAGCGGGACCGCGAACGGGTATTCGAGGCCTTCTATCAGGGGCAGCACAGCAGTAATAGCCACATCAGGGGCACGGGATTGGGACTGTCCATCGCAAGGGAGTATGTACAGGCCCACGGAGGGCACATCGAGGTAGTGCCCTCGGCTGGCCCCGGTGCCTGTCTGCGAGTGACGTTGCCCAAAAAGGGTGTGACTCCGTGAGGCGCGTCTGGCTGGTGCTGTTACTGGTTCTCTCCGGCTGCGCCCATTGGGAGCTGCCGCCAGTGTCCGATCGCTCCATCGCGGCGAGCGGATCCGACTGGCTAGGCGAGGCCCGCGAGGTGCAGCAAATGCAGGCGCACATACAGCCGGTGGAATTACAGCGGCGTCAGCTGGCGCACAAGCATGAGGATACGGCAGTCAGCGGCTTGCGCCTGGCGCTGCTGTTGACGCTGGGCGCCGAGGCGGTGCGCGACGAGGCCCGCGCCCTGGAGGTCCTGAACGGAATCGATGCCACCCGCCTGAATGTGTCGCAGCTGGCACTGGCGGACCTGTTGGGGCAGCTGTCGCGCGAACGGCAGCAGGCCCAGGCCCTGCGGCGGGCGGGACGCAAGGCCCTGGCGGAACAGGAAGCCCGTATCCGGGAACTGGAATCACAGCTGGAGGCGGTGACCTCTATCGAACAAAGTATCAGGCAGCGCCAGAAGCCGCTGCAGGGAGTGGAGCCATGAGTGCATGCAAGTACCGTATCCTCCTGGTGGATGATGATCGCAGCCTGTTGCGGCTGCTGTCCATGCGCCTGGCGGCGGTGGGCTACGAGGTGGCGGCCGTGGAAAGCGGCGAACAGGCCCTGGCCCAGTTGTCGGTATTTCGTCCCCACCTGGTGATCACCGATCTGCGCATGGGTGGTATGGATGGCATGGCCCTGTTTGACCAGATCCACTCCCGCAACCCGGCCCTGCCGGTGCTGATCCTGACCGCCCACGGCACCATCCCCGACGCGGTGGATGCCACCAGCAAGGGCGTGTTCAGCTTTCTTACCAAGCCCTTCGACAGCCAGGTGCTGCTCACCCAGGTGGGGCGCGCCCTCAAGGTCAGCGGCGAGGGTCGGCATACGGACGAAGATGAACGACAGGCGGAATGGCGCCGTGACATTGTCACCCGCAGCCCTGCAATGGAGGATCTGCTCACCCAGGCGTGCCTGGTCGCCGCAAGCGATGCCAGTGTCTTTATCCACGGCCAGAGCGGAACCGGCAAGGAACTGTTGGCGCGCGCGCTGCACAAGGCCAGCACGCGCCACGAAGGGCCCTTCGTGGCGGTTAACTGCAGCGCCATCCCCGAATCCCTGATGGAGTCAGAACTCTTCGGTCACGCCAAGGGGGCCTTCACCGGCGCCAATCGTGAACACAAGGGCCTGTTCCAGGCCGCTCATGGCGGCACCCTGTTCCTCGACGAGATCGGCGATATGCCCCTCAGCTTCCAGGTCAAGCTGTTGCGTGCCCTGCAGGAGCGGGTGGTGCGGCCGGTGGGTTCCACCCAGTCCGTGGAAGTGGATGTGCGCATCATCTCCGCCACCCACCGGGACCTGGATGAGGCGCTGGAAGAGGGGGAGTTTCGCGAGGACCTCTATTACCGCCTCAATGTGGTGACCCTGGAGATGCCGACCCTGGCGGAACGGCGCGAGGACATCCCCCTGCTCGCCAGCCATTTCCTGGAATTGATCTCCCAAAACAGCCGCAAGGAGGTCAAGGGCTTCGCGCCCGAGGCCATGGAACTGCTGCTGGCGGCCCCCTGGCCGGGCAATGTGCGCCAGTTCTACAACCTGGTCGAACAGGTGGTGGCCTTTGCCACAACACCCTTGATCCCGGCCAGCCTGGTACAGCGCGCCTTGCGGGACAAGTCACGCGAAATCATGGCGTTTGCCGACGCCCGTAGCCAGTTCGAGCGAGACTACCTCATCCAGTTGCTGCAGATCACCAACGGTAATGTCACCCATGCGGCACGCATCGCCAAGCGTAACCGCACGGAATTCTACAAGCTGCTGAATAAGCACCATCTGCAACCGGCCCAGTTCAAGGAAGCGCGCGGCTAACAGCAGCTAACCGGCCGCTCGCGCCCTGTCTGCAAAGGGCGACGCAGCAAGTCCCCGTCTTCGCTGTAATTTCCATTCTGGGCGCGCTGAGGCGTCACCCGGCGGCGACATTTATTCCCGTCCTGATGACCTTCATTCCCACTGATTTTAGGAAAATCGTCCACGAATCAGCGACTAGCTGTAACTGGCATGGGCTTTGCAGAATACTGTTCAACAGGCTAACCCATGTAGCAAGGGCTAGCCGACGGACGGGTTGAACGACCGTTGTACCTCTCCTGTGTGTTGGTGCGTCATACGCACCTTTTAAATCCCCCTCCGGGATTGTGGCGTGGCGCTTGCCACGCTTTTTTTTGTCCGGAGCGATGACCCGAGATATAGCAATGATCGCCGAGGTGGAATGATCCATGCGTAGCCTGCGAAGCTTTCATCTGCTGGTGGTGCTGGCGCTCGGGATGCTGATTCTGTCCACATTGCGACCCGCGGTTGAAAAGGCACCACCGTCGTACCAGTACGGCATGACACCGCAATCCGAGGAAATAAAGACACTGGATGCCTCGCCGGAGCACCGGTAAGCTATTGCATGCTTGTGGGACCAGGGAATTTTCGCGCCGGCCCGTGGTCCCAATCGCGACATGCCCGGGCATGGTGACTCCGTATACAAGGGATAAACTGACGGTGGTGAAATTTTCCTGGCCGGTACGCGTGTACTATGAGGACACGGACGCCGGCGGTGTGGTCTACTACGCCAATTATTTGCGGTTCATGGAGCGGGCGCGTACCGAGCGCTTGCGTCAGCTGGGGGTGGAGCAACAGGCCCTGCGCGAGTCTTCCGGGGTTCTGTTCGCGGTGCGTTCCGCCGAACTGGATTTTCTCAGGCCCGCGCGCCTGGATGACGCTCTGCGGGTGAGCGCGGAACTGGTGGAATGCCGTCGCGCCAGCCTGGTTTTCCGGCAGGACGTGTACCAGGACGGGGACGAGTCCCGGGTGTTCTGCGGCGCCAGGGTGCGGGTGGCGTGCCTGGCAGCCTCCACCCTGCGGCCCCATCCCATTCCAGATTTCATATTGCAGGGACTGACTCGTGGGAACTGACCTTTCCTTTACCCATCTCATTGCCAATGCCAGCCTGATCGTACAGCTGGTGATGCTGTTGCTGGTGTTGATTTCGCTCGCTTCCTGGACCCTGATCTTTCGCAAGGGCGCCGGCCTGCGCGATGCCCGCGCCGCGGCCCGGGATTTCGAGGAGCGCTTCTGGTCCGGCGGCGATCTCGGCGGCTTGCATCGGGAGGTGGCGGAGCGGGAGGGGGAAAGTGCCGGCCTGGAAAATATCTTCCAGGCAGGTTTCCAGGAATTCGCCCGGCTGCGAGGCCAGAAGGGCATGGAACCCATGGACGTGGTGGAGGGTGCCCAGCGTGCCATGCGCGTATCCCTGTCCCGTGAAGTGGATGGATTGGAGCAGCACCTGTCCTTCCTGGCCACCGTGGGTTCCACCAGCCCCTATATCGGCCTGTTCGGCACCGTGTGGGGCATCATGAATGCCTTTCGCGGCCTGGCCAATGCCCAGCAAGCCACCCTGGCCATGGTGGCACCCGGCATCGCCGAGGCCCTGATCGCCACCGCCATGGGACTGTTCGCCGCCATCCCTGCCGTAGTGGCCTACAACCGCTATGCCAACGAGGCGGAGCGGCTGATTTCCCACTACGAATCCTTCATTGACGAATTCGCCAGCATCCTGCAGCGCCAGGCACATCCATGAAGCGGCCCGAAGGGAGCGAAAACTGAGTCATGCGCCATCGCTTGCGCAAACGCCCCGTGGCGGAGATGAACGTCGTGCCCTATATCGACGTCATGCTGGTCATGCTGGTGATTTTCATGGTGACCGCGCCGCTGCTCAATCAGGGCGTGGAAGTGGAACTGCCGACCGCCTCCGCCCGTCCCCTGGCGCCGGAGCAGCAGGATCCCCTGGTGGTGACCGTGGACGCCGAGGGGCAGTTATTCCTGAATATCGGCGGCGATCCCGCCGAACCGGTCAGCGACGAGGACTTGCAGCTGCGCACCGCGGCCGTGCTGCGCCGCCGCCCCGATGTGGCCGTCATGGTGCGCGGTGACCGCAGTGTCGCGTACGAGCACGTGGTCCATGCCATGGTGTTGCTGCAGGGCGCGGGCGCGGGCAATTTGGGCCTGGTCACGGACCCGCCGGGACAGGGGCGCTAGGTCTTACGATGTGGCGGATTGCGAAGCAAAACCCGCGCGCGGTGCTGTATGCAGTACTGGTTCATCTGGCCTTGCTCGGGCTGCTGATGATCAATGTGGACTGGACCAGCATGACCGAGGTGGCGCCCCAGCACAGCAGTGCCCCGGTGCAGGCCCGGGTGGTGGAAGAGGATACGTTGCAGCAGGAAGTGCAGCGCCAGCAGCAGCTGGAAGAACAGCAGCGTGCCGCCGAAGCGGAACGCCAGCGGCAGCTGGAAGAGCAGGCGGCCGAGGCCCGGCGCCAGCGTGAACGGGAAGAGCAGCGTCTGACGGAC
>JAIVHA010000015.1:8741-15116 GCA_020201295.1 Lysobacteraceae bacterium
AAGCGCAAGGCGGAGGCAGAAGCCAAGCGCAAGGCGGAGGCAGAAGCCAAGCGCAAGGCAGAAGCGGATGCACAGCGCAAGGCAGAATTGGCGGCGGAGCGGGCACGCCTGGACCAGGAACGACAGCGTGCGGTGGCGGCGGCTATCAACCAGTATACGGCCCATATCCAGGACAAGGTGCGGCGCAACTGGCGCCTGCCGGCCAATTGGCGCGGTCTGTCCTGCACGGTGCGGGTGAGCCTGATCCCCGGCGGTGATGTGGTCAGGGTGCAGATTGTGCGAAGCAGTGGCGATCCGGTCTTCGATCGTTCGGTAGAGAGCGCGGTGTTTCAGGCGGCACCACTGCCGGTACCCTCGGAACCGCAACTGTTCGATGCGTTCCGGGAATTTCAGTTTGAATTCGACCCCAACAGGAGTTGAGGCATGCAAATGAAAGATATGATGCGCTGGTTGCTGCTGGCGGCCCTGCTGGCCGGCAGTCGAGGCGCGCTGGCGGTGCTGACCATCGAGATCACCCAGGGCATGGAGGGCGCCTCGCCCATCGCCATCGTGCCCTTTGCCACGCCGGCCGGTGTGACGTTGCCGGAGGATATCGCCGGGATCATTTCCGCCAACCTGCGCCGCAGTGGCCGTTTCGCGCCCCTGCCGGAGGCGGATCTCATCGCACGCCCACGGGAGGCCGGTGATGTCCGTTTCCAGGACTGGCGCGTACTCGGTGTGGGCGATCTGGTGATCGGCCGCGTGTTGCAGCCCGCGCCGGGCCGCTACGAGGTGCAGTTCCAGCTTTTCGATGTGTTCCGTTCTCGCCAGCTGACGGGCTATAGCATCCCCGCGCGCCCCGAGGAGCTGCGTCGGGTCGCCCATCGCATAAGTGACCTCATCTATGAAACCCTGACCGGAGAACCGGGTGCCTTCGATACCCGCATCGCCTATGTGACGGCAGAGCAGGGTGCGGAAGGAAAACGTTACGCCCTGCAGGTGGCCGATTCCGATGGGCACAATTCCCGCACGGTGCTGCGTTCTCCCCAGCCCCTGATGTCACCGGCCTGGTCGTCCGATGGCCAGCAACTGGCCTACGTGTCCTTCGAGGGGCGCAAGGCGGCCATCTACGTCCAGGATGTGGGTACTGGCGCACGCCGTGAGGTGGCGGCCTTCGACGGCATCAATGGCGCCCCGGCCTGGTCGCCCGATGGCGGCAGGCTGGCCGTGACCCTGTCCCGCGATGGCAACCCGGAGATCTACGTGCTGCACCTGGCTGACAAGCGCCTGCAGCGCCTGACCAATAACGCCGCCATCGATACGGAACCGGCCTGGTCGCCGGACGGCAATCACCTGGTGTTCACCTCCGACCGGGGTGGGGCGCCGCAGCTCTATCGCATGGACAGCCGCGGCGGGAGCGTCGAGCGTCTGAGCTTCGAGGGCAACTACAACGCGGGGGCGGATTATTCCGCCGATGGCAAGCGGCTGACGCTGGTACACCGGGATGGCCGCGACTATCGAATCGCGGTCCTGGAACTGGACAGCAAGCGGTTGCGGGTACTCACCGATGGCAGCCTGGACGAATCGCCCAGCTTCGCGCCCAACGGCAGTATGATCATCTACGCTACCAGTGCAGGCGGTCGTGGTGTGCTGGCCGCGGTGTCGGCGGATGGTCGTTTCCGGCAACGCCTGACCCTGAGCGGTGGCGATGTGCGGGAGCCGGCCTGGTCGCCGGTGTTACGGCGTTGAGGGGGGCCGGGTAGGGGTGGTCATTATGTAGGAGCGGCCTTTGGCCGCGAAGGGGTTTGCCGGATCTCCGGGCTGTTCGCGGGCAGAGCCCGCTCCTACGGATGATTTCTGTCCGGTATCGTTCGATGACTTTTCGGTTCAACTTCCTCTATTCAAAGGAGAGGGTAATGAAACAACAAATGAAGATGTGGTCTGGTCTGGTCCTGGCGTTGGGACTGGTGTTGGCATTGAGTGCCTGTGGTACCCGTGGCAAGGCGCCCCTGGATGCTACCGTGGAGGATCGTGGCAGCAGCGCGGGAGGTGCGGCGGGGACCGGGACCGAGGCCCTGGGAGTGCAGGATTATGGCCGGCTTGGCATGGACGCCCTGCAGGATCCCGCCAGTCCCCTGTACCAGCGGGTGGTGTATTTCGAGTTCGACAGCAGCACCCTCAGCGAGGCGGACCAGGAGATCCTGGCGGCCCATGCGGCATTCCTGGCGGGTCATCCCGAACTGACGGTGGCGCTGGAAGGGCATACGGACGAGCGTGGTTCCCGTGAGTACAACATCGGCCTGGGTGAGAGCCGTGGCCAGTCAGTGCGTCGCCAGCTGGAATTCCAGGGCGTGCGGCCGGACCAGATCCGGGTGGTCAGCTATGGCGAGGAACGTCCCGCCGCGGACGGTCATGATGAATCGGCCTGGCGCCTGAACCGGCGTGTCGAGCTGGTCTACGGAGGCCAGTGACATGGTCCTGCAGCGAGGGATCTGGCTGCTGACCGCACTGATGCTGGTGGGTGTTACCAGCCAGGCCCTGGGTCGTGATGACCCGAACCTGGTGCAACGGGTGGAACGCATGGAGCGGATGCTGGACAGCCGCTCCATGCTCGACCTGCTCAACCAGATCGAGCAGTTGCAGCGCGAGGTACAGCAGTTGCGCGGGGAGCAGGAAGTGCAGGGCCATACCCTGAACGGCCTGCAGCAGCGTCAGCGGGAGCAGTATCTCGACATCGATCGTCGCCTGCATCGGCTCGAGGCGGGCGGGGCAAGGAGGGGCGTTACGAAGAGGCCGCCAAGGCCTTTCGTGATTTCCTGTCCAGCTATCCGGACAGTCGCTACGGGGCCAACGCCCGTTACTGGCTTGGCGAGGCCCACTATGTGGTGCGGGATTTCGAGACGGCCCAGCGGGAATTCACCGAGGTGGTGGAGCGCCATCCCAGGGACCCAAAGGTGTCCGATGCGCGCCTGAAACTGGGCTTCATCCACTACGAGCGCCAGGAATGGGACCAGGCCCGGCAGACTCTGCAGGCCGTGGTGGACCAGCACCCCGGTTCCACCGCCGCGCGGCTGGCCCAGGATCGCCTGGCGCGCATGGGGCAGGAAGGACGGTAGTAGGGGCGACCGGCCGGTCGCCCCTACTGGCCGCGAACCCTGTGTGGTACGCCGGGCATTCGCGGCCAGAGGCCGCTCCTACGGGCGCCTTGCAGTACGACGTAAATATTTTCCGTGTCATTCCATGTGGTTCCGTGGCCATCAAGATCTACAGCCCGATCTGGGGCCTGGGAATGTAGTACCATTTCCCCCATGTCTGCCGCTTCCCTCCCTGTGACCCCGGATGTACTGGCCCTGCCGGTGCGTATCACGGAAATCTTCCATTCCCTGCAGGGTGAGTCCCGCACCGTGGGCGTGCCCACGGTGTTCGTGCGCCTGACGGGCTGCCCCCTGCGCTGCGGCTACTGCGATACGGAGTATGCCTTCCAGGGCGGGCACAAGATGACGCTGGGCGAGGTGCTGGCCGAGGTGTCCGCCTGGCAACCCCGCTATGTCACGGTGACCGGCGGCGAGCCCCTGGCCCAGAAGAGCTGCCTGCCGTTGCTGTCCCGGCTGTGCGCTGCCGGCTACGAGGTATCGCTGGAAACCAGTGGTGCCCTGGATGTCGGTGGCGTGGATCCGCGGGTGGTGAAGGTAATGGATCTCAAGACCCCCGGCTCCGGTGAGTGCGAACGCAATCGGATGGAAAATTTGCGCCATCTGGGCCCTCGCGACCAGGTGAAGTTCGTGATCTGCGATCGGGTCGACTACGACTGGAGCCGCGAGCTGATCGCGCGCGAGGATCTGGCGCGCCGTTGCGAGGTGTTGTTTTCCCCCTGCCACGGCCGTCAGGAGCCCGCCGAGCTGGCGGACTGGATCCTGGCAGACCGGCTGCCGGTGCGTTTTCAGCTGCAGCTGCACAAATACCTATGGGGCGACGCGCGGGGAAAATGAGGGTGGACGGGAAGGCGGTCATTCTGCTGTCCGGGGGGCTGGATTCGGCTACCTGCCTGGCGCTGGCACGAGAGCAGGGCTATGACTGCCACGCCCTGAGCCTGGACTATGGCCAGCGCCACAGCGCCGAGCTGGCGGCGGCGCGGCGGGTGGCCCAGGCCCTGGGCGTGCGCGAACACAAGGTCATCCGCCTGGACCTGGGCGGGATCGGCGGCTCGGCCCTGACCGACCCCGCCATCGCTGTGCCGGAAACCCCGGCAGAGGGGATTCCGGTCACCTATGTCCCTGCTCGGAATACGATTTTCCTGGCCCTGGCCCTGGGCTGGGCCGAGGTCCTGGGGGCCTGGGACCTGTTCGTGGGCGTCAATGCCGTGGACTACTCCGGATATCCCGACTGTCGCCCGGAATATATCGCCCAGTTCGAGCGTCTTGCCAATCTGGCCACCAAGGCCGGAGTGGAAGGGGGGCGGTTTCAGGTCCATGCCCCCCTCATTCACATGAGCAAGGCGGATATCATCCGTGCCGGCAGCCACCTCGGCGTACCCTACGCGGATACAGTCTCCTGCTACCGTGCCGATGCGCAGGGACGGGCCTGTGGGCGCTGCGATTCCTGCCGGCTGCGGGCCGCGGGCTTCGAGGCGGCGGGGATCCCGGATCCCACCCGTCATTCAGGGGATTGATGCCGCCCTCGCCAGGTGAGTGTCCTATTATTCGCGGGCCGGTCCTTACGGCCTGGTTCTGATGGTATTGAGAGGTAAGCATCATGGTCTTCGAAAACTTTGCCGCGGCCCAGGGTTATCTCCTGTGGGGCACCTTCCTGCTGGCCCTGGTGTTGGGTGTGGTCGCCAACAAGACCAATTTCTGCACCATGGGTGCCGTGTCCGACTGGGTGAACATGGGGGATACCGGCCGCATGCGCGCCTGGTTACTGGCCATCGCCGTGGCCCTGCTGGGGGTGACGGTGCTGGAGGCCATGCACCTGGCGGACCCAGACCACGCCTTTCCGCCCTACCGCATGAGCCAGCTGATCTGGGCCGAGAACCTGCTGGGCGGTCTGCTGTTCGGTATCGGCATGACGCTTGGCTCCGGTTGCGGCAACAAGACCCTCATCCGTATCGGGGGTGGCAACCTCAAGTCTGTCATGGTGTTCCTCATCATCGGTGGGATCGCCTACTACATGGTCAACCCCATCCGCGGTGACCAGACCCTGATGTCGCTGCTGTTCATTGACTGGATCCGCCCCCTGGCCATCAACCTGTCCGGCCCCCAGGACCTGGGTAGCTTCATCGCAGGCCCGGAAGCTGCCGGCACCGCACGTCTGGTCATCGGCCTGCTGCTGGCACTGCTGGTGCTGGGTATCGTGTTCAAGTCCGCGGACTTTCGTCGCGGTTTCGACAATATCCTCGGTGGCCTGGTAGTAGGCCTGACGGTGGTCGGTGCCTGGTATATCACCTCCAACCTGATGCTGAGCTACGAATCCGAGTTCGAGGGCGAGATGGTGGTGAGCACTCGTGAATTCGTCGATCCCACCTCCACCACAGGCTGGGCGACGATTGCGGACATGGGCATGGCCGACGAGGCGCCGGTGCTGGAAGGCTGGGATGCGAGTCGTCCGAATGTGGCGAGCCAGAGTCCCCAGTCCTTCACCTTCATCAATCCCATGGGCCAGAGCCTGGGCTATGCGGGCGGGGGCTTCGAACGCTCCGAGCTCAATTTCGGTGTCATGGCGGTGCTGGGCGTGATCCTCGGTTCCTTCCTGTGGGCCATCCTCAGCAAGGGTTTCCGTATCGAGTGGTTCAGCTCGGGACGGGATTTCGCCAATCACCTGGTGGGCGGCATCCTGATGGGCTTCGGCGGCGTGCTGGCCATGGGCTGCACCATCGGTCAGGCGGTCACCGGTGTGTCCAGCCTGGCCATCGGTTCCTTCATCACCTTCTTCGCCATTGTGCTGGGCAGTGCCCTGACCATGAAGATACAGTACTACCGCATGGTGTACGAAGAGGCCAGCTTTCCCGCCGCGCTGGTCAGCTCCCTGGTGGATCTCCACCTGTTGCCCAAGGGTCTGCGCAAGCTCGAGGCGGTTTGATGGTGGCACCCTCTGCCTTGCGGCAGAGAGTGATCCGGTAGGCGCGTTGACTGGCCACGTGGCGGCGATAGTCTCCCCTCATCCGTCGCTGTGCGACACCTTCTCCCGTAGGGAGAAGGGGGTTGCCGCCGCCTGCGGCGGGTTGATTGGGGGTTGATCGAGGGTTGTCATTTCTTCCGGGTACGGTATTATTCCCGGCTCGCTTTACGGGTCGTTAGCTCAGTTGGTAGAGCAGTTGGCTTTTAACCAATTGGTCATAGGTTCGAATCCTATACGACCCACCATCTCAAGCAGTTCAGAACAGCCCGCAGCAGTCCATAC
>JAIVHA010000016.1 GCA_020201295.1 Lysobacteraceae bacterium
GCCCACACCAGCCGCTCCAGCTGGCAGTGAATCCTCCGCCATCAACTGGAGCCAGGTCGCCGCCCGCGAGGTGGTGCTGTTCTATCCCGGCCAGACCTCCATGGAGTGGGCCCTCAACGGCCGCATGCACGGCGGTGCCCGCGTCTACACCAAGGCGGGTGATCGCTGCCTGGACTGCCATGATGGCGAGCAGGCAGACATGGGCACCAAGATGGTCACCGGCGAGAAGGCCGAGACCAGCCCCATCCCCGGCAAGCGTCCCGCCATCCCGGTCCAGATACAGGCCGCCCATGACGGTGAACACCTGTACATGCGCTTCAGCTGGCCGGATACGGCCCATGTCGCGATACCCTTCGCCGAAGGCGGCAAGATGGACCCGGACAACGCCGTCAAGCTGGCCCTCATGATCGGCACCGACGAGGTGGAGCAGGCCGGACAGTCCGGTTGCTGGGGCAGCTGCCATCATGATGCCGACGGCATGCCCGATGCCCCCGCCGACCAGAAGGTGACCAAGTACCTGGCCGAGAGCCGCACCGAGATGGAGATGCGCAAGTCACCGCTGGGCGGCTGGGACAAGCGCAAGTCTGACGCCGAGATCGAGGCGGAGTTGCAGGCCGGTCATTTCCTCGACCTGATGCGCTACAAGGCGGGCAGCGGCCAGTCGGAAGGCGGCCATGTGCTCGCGGAGCGGACCATGGAAGACTCCGCTGGCGTGGAGTTCCAGGGCGAACGGCAAGGTGATCTCTGGGTCGTGACCCTGAAGCGTCCCCTGGCACCGGGACGCAGTGGCGACCTGGACCTGCAGGCTGGCCAGCTCTACAACATCGGCTTCGCCATCCATGACGACTACACCAACGGCCGTTTCCACCACGTGTCCCTGGGCTACAAGTTCGGCCTCGATCATCCCGAAGCCGAGATCAACGCCGTCGCGCAATAAGCCACCAGGCGCCCCAGGCATGGGGCGCCCTACTGGACAGGTTCAGGACAGGGTCTATCCTGAGCAGCGAGACCATTCCATTCAATCACGGAGGCGTTCGCCATGAAGCCACTGCGCACCCTCGCCCTGATCCTGATGCTCGGTGTGACCACTGCGGCAACGGCCGGCGCCGAGGAGGAGGTGGTCATCGAGATGATCGAGTACCAGTTCACGCCACAAGAAGTCACCATCAAGCCCGGTACCAAGGTGCGCTGGGTCAACCGCGAAAAACGCCAGTACCACAATATCTGGTTCAAGGAGGCCGGCGAGGAGCCGGGTGAATACCTGTTCCCCGAGGAAGAGTATGAGCGGGTGTTCGAGAAAGCCGGGGACTATCCCTATGTCTGCCAGCCCCACGAGGACCGCGGCATGACCGGCAGGATCATCGTGGCCGAGTAGAATGCCGCCCAGCCAGCGTATTCATTCGATCATGGCAATACAACGCCTGTAGGAGCGGGCTCTGCCCGCGAACGGCTTGCACACGCCGCTTGCCGTTCGCGGGCAGAGCCCGCTCCTACAGATGCATGCCGGGCAGCGGATTGCGGCTCAACGCCACGGCGACAATGTAGACGAACACCCCCAGCGCGGCCAGCCAGGCCAGGGTCCGTACCGTCCGGGTGCGGCCACGCTTGAGCGCCACCATCCCCAGGGCGATGTACAGCAGCAGGGCCACCAGCTTGGCTGTCAGCCAGTGCTGCTCGACGGGGTACTGGCGACTGATCACCACCATGGCAATGGCGCTGACCAACAACAGGGTATCGTTGAGGTGGGGAAGGATACGCACCCAGCGGGCGCGCAGGCGCGGGGAATTCCGCAGCATCCACAGGCCCCGCAGCAGGAACAGGCTGAAACTGATCGCGGCGCTGGCCATGTGGACCTGCTTCAGCAGCAGATAGTCCATGGCCGGGATTATCCTGGAAACCTCAGGAATAGACCACGGGCTCCGTGCCGGCCAGCCGTTGCGCCAGGCCGCTCCGATCGTGGAACATGAGCTTGCGCCCGCTGGTGGTGAGCAATCCCTCGTCCTGCAGGCGATGCAGGGCACGCGAAACCGTCTCCACCGCCACGCCCAGGTAGTTGGCGATATCCTTGCGCGACATGGGCAGGCGCATTTCCCCCGGCAGGCGGCTGTCCGGATGCATGCTGCGCGCCACGTCCAGCAGGAAATGGATCACCCGCTGCTCGGCGTTCTGGGTACGCAGCATGACCGAGGCCCACTGGATGCGCTGCAGCTGGCGACTCATGGTCACGATCAGGTCCGGATGCAGACAGCGCTGCTCGCCGAGCTCGATGTTGATGCGGCACAGGTGGCTGGCTTCCAGGGCCTCGGCGGTGAAGGGATAGCGGCCACTGCCCATGGCCGCGATCCCGAGCACGTCGCCCGGCAGGCGGAAGTCCACGACCTGGCTTTCCTGCCCTTCCAGCACGGCCAGGTTCTTGAAGGCACCGCTGTGCAGCAGGTAGACCCCATGGAAGTGATCCCCGGCCGAGAACAGGGGTTGGCCGCGCGGCACATTGCACAGTTCCACCGCCACCCCTCCCTGGGGCGAGTCCGCATGCTCACAGACGGCACGGAAGGGACAGGTGCCCAGTTCGCCGCCATCGCCCTTCCCGGTTTCGGGTTTCAGTCCGGCGGGACAGCTCGTCTCGCGATTTATTTTCATCATGGCTCCTCCTGGTTCACGAACGGGACAGCTGCGCATAGAGCATGGGCAACCGGTGCGGCAGTTCCGCCGGCCGACGGATGACCACGTAACCGTCAGTGCCGAACAGCCAGGGCAGGTAGTCCCCGGCACGGTCGTCGATGGTCACGCAAAAGGGATGCAGGCCGGCGCGGCGCGCCTCGCGCAGGGCCATGCGGGTGTCCTCGATCCCGTAGCGCCCTTCGTACTGGTCCAGGTCGTTGGGCTTGCCGTCGGTAAGGAGCAACAGCAGGCGCCGGTTGGCGGTCTCCCGCTCCAGCTGCCGGGTGGCGTGGCGGATGGCTGCACCCATGCGGGTATAGAAGCCGGGCTTGACGACCGCGATGCGGCCGCGGATGGCATCGTTATAGCGTTCCTCGAAGCCCTTGATGCAGTGCATGCGCACATCGGCACGCTTGCGCGAGGAGAAGCCCCACAGGGCGAAACGGTCGCCGGTGGCGGACATGGCCTCGCTGAACAGGAACAGGCTGTCGCGAATGACGTCGATGACCCGCGCCTGGTTGTTGACCCAGGAATCGGTGGACAACGAGAGGTCCGCCAGCAGCAGGCAGGCCAGGTCGCGCTCGCGGGTCTGGAAGCTGCGGTACCAATCCTGGCGCACCGGGACATGGCCGGCGGCACGGTCCGTGACATAGCGCAGGTAGGCATCCAGGTCGAGCTCGTCGCCCTGCGGCTGGCCGCGCTCCCAGGTGCGCGCCGAGATGAGGGCCTGGAACTGGCCGCGCAGGCGCCGCGCCATGCGGCGCAGTTCCTCGGGCAGGGGCACCGGCAGCGCATCGGCGGCCACCAGCTCCTGGGCCAGGCAGGCGTCCTGGATCAATTCCTGGCGCCGGTGGTCCCATTCCGGCAACGGAATGCCCTCGCCCATGGGCAGATCGTCGCAACTGGCGGCGGGCAGGTCCAGGTCGAAGCGCACCCGGCTGGCCAGGGAGCGGGAGTCCCGCGACACGCTCATGAGCTCCATGTCGTCGGCCTCGCGCTGCGCTTCCTCCAGATCCTCGTTGTCCTCGGTACCGCGGTCCACCTTGGCGTACTCGGCCCAGCCGAAGATGGCATCGAAGCGCAAACCCAGCAGGCCGCGGTCGCGTTCCGGGCTGTCCACGCGCGCGGCGCTCCGGCGGCGTTCCTCGCCGTCATCGCGCACCTGGCCGTCCCCCTCACCTTCCCGCTCCTGCACCTCTACCGCGGCGGTATCCACCGGTACCGGCGGGGCGGGCTGCAGCCACAGCTGCACCGGCTGCAGGCGGCCCCGTGCCGGCGGCAAGGACTCGACGGTGCCCGGCGCGCACAACGCGGCGCGCAGGACCTGCTCCCGGGCCGCCTCGTCGGGCGGCAGCTGTTCGGCTGGGATGCGGGTGGCGAGGTAGGTCTCGAGCAGGCGCGCATAACGCGCCGCCAGGCCGGGATAGCGCTCCAACAGCGCGCGGCTCATGCGCTGGTTGGCCTGGAACCAGTCGTAATGACCGGGGCTGCCCTGCGCCGCCAGCGCCGCCAGCCACAGGTAGAGGTCGCGGTTGAGCGCCGGGTCGGCAAACAGCTGGATGCGGGACGGCAGGCGCAGGGCCTGCGCGTCACGGCTGGCGAGTTCCACCTCGGCATCGGTGCCGGCCAATCGCTTCAGCCAGCCACGCCTGCCCCCCTGTTTGATGGGATTGGTGGCCTCGACGCGCAGCCCACCATCGCCACCGCAGGCACGGAACAACACCCCGGTGGTACGCTGCACGGCCGGCAGCGCCACCGCCGCCTCCGGGTGCCCGGTGCGGGCCATGCGGGTCACCATGCGGTGCCAGAGTTCGCCGACCTTTTCTTCCATGGGCTGCTACTGTTGCTCCGCCACCAGCTCGATGGTCTTCAGGATGTTATCGCTTCTGGCGGGCCGGCAACCGCGCTCATGCCGGGACTCGCGGTCGGACACCGCCAACGCCTCCTCGCCCTGCACCCAGTGCAGCAGGGAACCCTCGGGGTTGTCGCGCTGTACCTCGTTGCAGGCGCTGACGCACTGGGCACACTGGGTGCAGGTGAACATCTTGCGCTTGATGGAACGCGGCTTGAGGCGCATGGGACAGGCATTGTCGCAGGCGGCGTTGCAGCTGGCGCAGGCGCGGGCACGCTCGGCATCGAAGCCCACCACCATGGCACGCCGGTTCACCATCCACACCAGGCTCTGGAACAGGCCCACGGCACAGCCGTAGCGGCAAAACAGGTGGCGCGCCAGGGTGAATTCCAGGGTAAAGGCGATGGTGGCCGCGGTGATGAACACGAACTGGTTGCGGGTCAGCTCGCCGTGCCACAGGTTGCCGTAGATCTCCACCGGCGGCAGCAGGTAGGTGAGCAGGACCACGGCCCACAAAAACGAAAAGGCCAGGATGGCCGGCACCGTGAGCAGCCAGTAGCGTGGATCGGGACGGTGCCGGCTGCCGTCGGGCTGGCGTTCCGGCAGGGACTTGTGCTCCCACAGGGTGGGCTTGCCACTGGCGCGCCACATCAGGCCGTTGATGAATTCCACCACGGAGAAATGCGGGCACAGCCAGCCGCAGTAGAGACGCCCGTATTTCCAGGCCAGCCACAGCAG
Organism: Lysobacteraceae bacterium; assembly: GCA_020201295.1. Classification (GTDB taxonomy): domain Bacteria; phylum Pseudomonadota; class Gammaproteobacteria; order DSM-19610; family DSM-19610; genus JAIVHA01. The sequence goes on from JAIVHA010000016.1 coordinate 5,252, forward strand.
GCCGCCTCCCACCAGGAGGATGGGCAACAGGCCGCGCAGGAACAGGTTCAGCGCCGCATGACCAACGCCGGTCTCACCGCGCAGGAAGGGATCCAGGCCCAGGGTCCAGTCCAGGCCGAAGAAGACCAGGTGACCCAGGGTCAGATCGATGCGAAAGAGGTCCAGGATCGGCGCCAGCACGAACAGGACGAAGAACATCAGCCGGAACAGCAGGCGCTTGTCTTGTAGCTGCAGCATGGTTTTCACTCACGAATCAACCCGTCGATAGCCGCCACCCTACCCCCCGGCAGGACGGCCATCCTTGTCTTAGGTCAATTTCCAGCCGGCAGGCGCGGACCGATAAGCGGATATCGGTAGGGTTTTCCCGCCATGGCGCGGGCCAGGCCCACCACCCCCAGCAGCACCAGGGCGGCATGGCAGCTGACGAAATAGAGCAGCAGCACCATCCAGGTGGCGGCCTGGTCATAGCCACCCAGCCACAGGATCAGGCCGTTGACCAGTATCAGCAACAGGCCGGCCCAGAGACTCGCGGCCAGGGTCTGCTGGAGATGGCTGCGGGCCAGCGCGGGCGCGCTGCCACGGTGGCGGAGATACAGGACCAGCAGGATGACGAAGGCCACCCCCGGCACCAGCAGCAGGTTCACCAGATAGAGGGTCTCCGCCGCGACTGCCAGCCCCTGCCCCTCCTGCGGGCCCGGATCAGCGTCCGAAGGTGGCATCCACCACTTCCATGAGTGCTTCCACCGTCTCCAGGTCGTCGGTGAGCGGTTCCACCAGCGCCGCGCGGCAGGCCTCCAGGGGATCGAAACCGTCCTGGATCAGGTTAGCGGTATAGACCAGCAGGCGTGTGGAGGCGGCCTCCTCCACGTCATGGTCCTTGAGGGCGCGCAGGCTGCCGACCAGCCCCACCAGGCGCTGTGCCAGGCGCTCGTCACAACCGGTCTCGCGCATCAGCACCGCGCGCTCCACCTCCGGCGTGGGGAAATTGAACTGCAGCGCCGTGAAGCGCTGGCGGGTACTGGGCTTCATGCCCTTGAGCAGGTTCTGGTAGCCGGGGTTGTAGGACACCACCAGCATGAACTCGGGCGGCGCCTGCAGGGTCTCGCCGGTGCGTTCCAGCGGCAACATGCGCCGGTCGTCGGTAAGGGGATGCAACACCACGGTGGTGTCCTTGCGCGCCTCCACGATCTCGTCGAGGTAGCAGATGGCACCTTCGCGGACCGCCCGTGTCAGCGGGCCGTCGTTCCAGGTGGTGCCCTGCTCGCTGATCAGGTGGCGACCGGTCAGGTCCGCGGCCGTCAGGTCATCATGACAGGACACGGTGATGAGCGGCCAGCCGAGCTTCGCCGCCATATACGCCACGAAGCGGGTCTTGCCGCAACCGGTCGGGCCCTTGATCAGCACCGGCAGCTGGCGTCGGTAGGCATGCTCGAACAGTTCGCATTCGCGGCCCTGGGGCTGGTAGAAGGGTGGTTCCTGTTGCGTTTCCTTCGCCCTGCCCGGAGTGCTGAACTGGGTGATATGTGCATCCATCTCTCGTTCTCCCCTTCAGTAACCGGAGTGGAATCACGGGGAGGGGAATCCTCCCCGTGACCCGGGCCCTACTTGGCGACCGCCTCCGGCTCATTGCGACCCACGAAGAAGCTCGCAATGTAGAGCAACAGGCCAATCAGGAAGATCACCCCCGCCACCTCGCGCATCCAGTAGAACAGGGCGATCTTCTCCTGCACCACCATGAAGGGCTGGGGGTTCTCGCTGTAGCGCTGCAGCCAGACCTGCAGGATGCCGGCACCGGTCAGGAACAGGGTGATGAACACCATGGACACGGTCATCAGCCAGAAGGACCACATCTCCACCACCTGCGACTTGTTGCTGTTGGCCGCCGCGCGACCCCGCATGAGCGGCATGGCATAGGAGATCATGGTGAGCACGATCATCACATAGGCACCATAGAAGGCCATGTGGCCGTGTGCCGCCGTGATCTGCGAGCCATGGGTGTAGAAGTTCACCGGGGCCAGGGTATGCAGGAAGCCCCACACGCCGGCGCCCAGGAAGGCCATGACCGCGGTACCCAGTGCCCACAGGGTGGCCGCCTTGTTGGGGTGGTTACGGCGCCGCTTGTTCACCATGTTGAAGGCGAATACCGTCATCATGAAGAAGGGGATCGGCTCCAGGGCGGAGAAGATCGAACCCCACCACAGCCAGTAGGTCGGCGTTCCGATGTAGTAGTAGTGATGGCCGGTGCCGATGATGCCGGTGATCAAGGCCAGGGCGATGATCACGTACAACCACTTGTCCACCACTTCGCGGTCCACGCCGGTGATCTTGATGAGCACGAAGGCCAGGATGGAGGCCATGATCAGTTCCCACACGCCTTCCACCCACAGATGCACCACCCACCACCAGTAGAACTTGTCCTTCACCAGGTTTTCAGGATTGTAGAAGGAGAACAGGAAAAACACCGCCAGGCCGACCAGGCCGATCATGAGCACCACGCTCACGGTGGTCTTGCGTCCCTTGAGTACGGTCATGCCGACGTTGTAGAGAAAGCCCAACGCCACGATCACGATGCCGATCTTGGTGATGGTGGGCTGCTCCAGGAACTCGCGTCCCATGGTGGGCAGCAGTTCGTTCCCGGTGATCTTCGCCAGCGTGGCGTAAGGCACTGCCAGGTAGCCGACGATGGTGAGCACGCCTGCGGCGAGGAACACCCAGAACAGCAGCAAGGCCAGTTTGGGACTGTGCAGTTCCGTCTCCGATTCCTCGGGGATCATGTAGTAGGCCGCGCCCATGAAGCCAAACAACAGCCAGACGATCAGGAGGTTGGTGTGCACCATGCGGGCGACGTTGAAGGGGATTTCAGGGAACAGGAAATCCCCCACCACGTACTGCAGGCCGAGGATCAGACCAAACAGGATCTGGCCCACGAACAGGACGATGGCCGCGATGAAATAGGGTTTTGCAACCGCTTGAGATTGATATTGCATGACCAGTTCTCCCTTAACCCTGAATATTCGGCGGCCAGCCGGCAGCGTTGATTTCCGATGTGTACTTCAGGAACTCGGCGAGTGCCTCCAGCTCTTCATCGGACAAATTGAACTGGGGCATGCTGCGACGTCCCGGTATCCCATCGGCAGGGCGGCTCTTGATGTAGCCCATGATGGCTTCCTTGCTATTGCCGAAACGGGTATAGACATTGCCGAGTTCCGGCGCGAAGTACGCCCCCTCGCCCAGCAGGCTATGGCAACCGGCGCAGTTGTTCACTTCATACAGGTATTTGCCATGGGCCACCTGCTCCGTGAGGTTATGGCGGTTATCGGTCAGCGGAAGTTTGCGGTTGGTATCCAGGGTCAACACCAGGAACAGCAGGATGAAGAAC
>JAIVHA010000117.1 GCA_020201295.1 Lysobacteraceae bacterium
CCGCCGCCGCTGCCGCCATGCTCCACGATCACCGCCAGGGCGATGCGCGGCTTGTCCGCCGGCGCGAAGGCGATGAACAGGGCGTGATCGCGCAAGTAATACTCCAGGCTCTCGGCATCGTATTCCTCTTCCTCCTTGAGGCCGAAGACCTGTGCCGTGCCGGTCTTGCCGGCGATACGGTAGGAGTCGTTGGCAATGCTGCGGGCGGTTCCGCGCGGTCCGTGGATGGTATCGATCATGGCGTTGATCACATCCTGCCAGTGCCGGGAGTTGACGCGCGGGACACTGTCCAGTTCCAGCACCGGCAGTGCTTCCGGTTCCTGCGCCCCGCTGGCCTGGATGGCGCGGACCAGGCGTGGTTGCAGCTTGCGCCCGCCATTGGCGAGGATGGCGGTGGCGTTGGCCAGCTGCAGGGGTGTGGCGAGCATGAAGCCCTGGCCGATCCCGGTGATGAGGGTCTCGCCGGGGAACCAGCCTTCGTTGCGGGCGGCCCGTTTCCACTCCCGGGAGGGCAGCAGGCCGCCGAGTTCACCGACGAGATCGACGCCGGTGACACGCCCGAGCCCGAAGTGGGCCAGGGCCTCATGCAGGCGGTCGATGCCCATGGTCAGGGCCAGGTCGTAAAAATACACATCACAGGACTGGACGATGGCCTCGTGCAAGTCAATGGTGCCATGACCACTGCGTTTCCAGTCCCGGTAGTGGCGTTCCCGGCCCGGGAGTTTATAGAAGCCGGGACAGTAGGTGGAGGCATGAATGGTGGTGATGCCCTGTTCGAGTGCGCCCAGTCCCACGAAGGGTTTGATGGTGGAGCCGGGCGGGTACTGGCCGCGCAGGGCGCGGTTGAACAGGGGCCGTGCGGGGTCTTCCTGCAGGGCACGGTAGTCCGCCACCTCGATGCCGTTGACGAAGGGGTTGGGATCGAACGCCGGCATGCTTGCCAGGGCGAGTATATCCCCACTGTCCGGGTCGATGGCCACGGCGGCGCCGGTGCGGCCATCGAAGATACGTTCGATGGCCGCCTGCAGCTGCGCATCCAGGGCCAGGTACAGGTTGCTGCCCGGTACCGGCGCACTGCGTTCCAGCACCCGCAGTACCCGCCCCTGGGCGTTGGTTTCCACCTGGCGGTGGCCGACACTGCCGTGCAATTGTTCCTCGTAGGTGCGCTCCAGGCCGGTCTTGCCGATGTGGCTGGTGCCGCTGTACTCGGATTCACTGATATTCTGCAGGTCGCGTTCATCGATGCGCCCCACGTAACCCAGGGCATGCACCGCTAGTGGGCCGAGCGGGTAATGGCGGGTCAAGCCGGCTTCGATGTCGATGCCCGGGAAACGGTGGCGATTCACGGCGAAGCGCGCCACCTCCTCTTCGCTGAGGCGAAAGCGCAGGGGAATGGCGCGAAAGACCGGGCTGCTCTTGCGCAAACGCTCGAACCGCTCCAGGTCCACTTCGCGCAGCTGTATCAGTTCGCCGAGCGCCTCCAGGCTACCCGCCATGTCCTTGACCTGTTCCGGGGTGATTTCCAGGCGGTAGGACGGCAGGTTTTCCGCCAGCAGAAGGCCGGTACGGTCGTAGATCAGGCCGCGATTGGGCGGTTCCGGCAGGATGCGGACCCGGTTGCCATCGGCCAGGGTGGTGAAATGCTCGTGGGCGATCACCTGCAGGTAGACCAGGCGGACGACCAGGAAGCCCACCAGCAGGGCGCAGAAGGCCAGCATCACCAGGGCGCGGCCCATGAACAGGCGGCTTTCGAGGAAATGGTCCTTGAGGGTGGAAAAGCGGGCCATGGCGGCGATGGCTCAGCTCACGGAAAACTGGCGGCGCAGACCGCGCAGCAACTGGTAGATGAAGGGCCACAGGACCATGCCGATGAGCGAGGGCAGCCAGTAGGACCAATCCTGGGGCGGACGCCCGGTTATGCCCTGCACCCACATGTTGATGAGCTGATGGAGCATGAGCAGGAGCAGCACCGTGAGGGATTGCTGCCAGAGCGGGTACAGGCGTACCCGCTGATGCAGCTTCAGGGTGAGGAAGGCCAGCAGGGTGAGAGCCAGGGCATGCTGTCCCAGCAGGGTGCCGGTGAGGACATCCAGCAGCAGGCCGGCACCCCAGCCGTAGCCCACGCCGACCCGGTCCGGCAGCGCCAGGCACCAGTAGATCAGCACCAGCCCCACCCAATCCGGGCGGTAGGGGCGCAGGCCCTCCGGCAGGGGCACGATGGTCAGCAACAGGGCGACGATGAAGGTGAACAGGATCACCAGGCCGCCATTGCTTCGGGTCAGGCTCATGGCGCGCTACCGGTCGGATGTCGGCGGTGACCGGTATGTGTGGCAGGTCCAGCTGGTCGATGGCGCCGGTACCCAGGGCGACGGTACGCAGGCCGGTACGGTTGACCAGTACCGGGATGGCGTGATCGGGGTCGGTGATGAGCATGACCGTGGAATTGAGCGGACCGACATGGATGACCTGGCCCATGATGCCGGATTCGTCCAGCACCGCCTGGCCCGGGTAGACCTCTTCCAGGTCGCCCTTGTTGAGGGCCACCAGGTGCTTGTAGGGATCGAGGTCCACGGACATCAGTTCGGCCACCAGCACCCGCTCGCCCAGCTGGAAGGAGGAGCCCAGCAATTCGCGCAGGCGCAGGTTTTCCGCCTCCAGGGCTTCAAGCTTCTGCAGGCGGCTGTTGATCATCAGTTGCTGGGTGTGCAGGCTGGCATTCTCCTCCTGCAGCTGGCGGCGCGTGGCCAGTGACTCCCGGAACCAGAGGCTGGCATTGCCGGGCAGGTCGAGCAGGGCCTGCAGGGGATAGACCACTACGGACAGGGTGGAACGAATGCTGTCCAGGTGCTGCTGGCGGTGGTCCAGGGTCATCAGGGCAAGGGACACCAGCACCAGCACGATCGCGCGGATCGTAATGGACGGTCCTTCTGTGAACAGGAGCTTAATAGCGTGCTTCCCGCCGGATGGAATCCGGCGCTGCCAGGGTCAAACGGATCATTCCAGGGCGAACATGTCGCCGCCGCGCTCGTCCATCAACTCCAGGGCCCGGCCACCGCCGCGCGCGACACAGGTGAGCGGGTCCTCCGCCACCACCACCGGCAGGCCGGTTTCCTCCATCAGCAACCGGTCCAGGTCGCGCAGCAGGGCGCCGCCGCCGGTGAGCACGATGCCGCGTTCGGCAACATCGGCG
>JAIVHA010000274.1:0-1615 GCA_020201295.1 Lysobacteraceae bacterium
CACCATCACGGATGCCCGCGGCTGGGGCAAACACGGCAAGCGGCGTGGCAACTGGCGACAGGGTGGAAACATTCGCATCGAGGTACTCGGCTCCGATGAACTTTGCGCCGCCATTGCAGAACACCTGCGCCAGAATTATCAGAAGGACTATGGACTGCTAATTTTCAGTACCGAGGCGGCGCTTCACAACTGAATCAAGGTATGGCTTATCGTTCGTTGCCTTGCAGTTACTGCGCCTCCGCGGCAATGCTTTCCTGTTTTCAAAGCACCCACCAACCTCACCGATTCCGCATATGATCCGCCATCTGCCAAAAGGCCTGGCGGACGCCTTCCCGGATCCGTTCGTCCATGGCCTGCTCGTCCAGGGCCTGGTTCATGCACAGCATCCACTGGTCCCGGGCCTGTTCGTCGATCGGAAATGGCAGATGGCGGCGGCGCAGCATGGGATGGCCGTATTCCTGGATGTACAGGGGCGGGCCGCCCAGCCAGCCGGAGAGGAACTTGAATAGCTTCTCCCGGGAGCCTGACAGGTCCTCGGGGTGGAGTTTGCGGATCTCCCAGGCCTCGGGGAGGCTGTCCATGAGAGCGTAGAAACGCTCCACCAGGGCGCGGACGGCGGCCTCGCCGCCCATGTGCTGGTAGGGGGATTCGGGATTGGATGCTTCGGTCATGGGCGTGTTCGTCGGAATGGAGGGGCGGAACAGTGAGCCTTTAAATGAGGTCTGTTCGTGCTCATTAAACCAGCGATCTTGGCTGGTTCACGGCCGTTGAAGTCTACCGTTCATAAAAGAGTCCGTCATTTCTCCCCTTTCTCAGGTATAATTCTGCACCTTTTTCTCTATTACCCGCCCAGGCAGGGCCGTACCCGTATGACCAACAAGCTCCGTAATATCGCCATCATCGCCCACGTTGACCACGGCAAGACCACCCTGGTGGACAAGCTGCTCCAGCAGTCCGGTACCTTCGGCGAACGCGCTCACCTCACCGAGCGCATGATGGATTCCAACGTGCTGGAACAGGAGCGCGGGATCACCATCCTGGCCAAGAACACGGCCCTGGACTGGAACGGCTACCACATCAATATCGTGGACACCCCCGGACACGCCGACTTCGGCGGCGAGGTGGAGCGGGTGCTCTCCATGGTGGATTCGGTGCTGCTGCTGGTGGACGCGGTGGACGGGCCCATGCCTCAGACCCGCTTCGTGACCTCCAAGGCCTTCGCCATGGGCTTTAAGCCCATCGTGGTGGTGAACAAGATCGACCGCCCCGGCGCACGGCCTGACTGGGTGGTGGATCAGGTCTTCGATCTGTTTGACCGCCTGGGTGCGACCGAGGACCAGCTGGACTTCCCCGTAGTGTACTGCTCGGCCCTCAAAGGCTATGCGGGTCTCACCAAGGACGTGACCGAGGGCGACATGACGCCTCTGTTCCAGACCGTCGTGGACAAGGTGAGTCCGCCGGAAGTGAGTGCGGCGGGCGGTTTCCAGATGCAGGTCTCCTCCCTGGACTACAACAGCTTCCAGGGCCTGATCGGCATCGGGCGCATCACCCGCGGCAAGGTCAAGACCAACACCACCGTGAAGGCCATCGACCGTGAGGGCAATGTGCGCTCCGG
>JAIVHA010000274.1:1648-3939 GCA_020201295.1 Lysobacteraceae bacterium
CTGTTCGAGGAGCTCAAGCACAACGTGGCCCTGCGGGTTGAAGAGGCCGATGATCCGGACAAGTTCCGGGTCTCCGGGCGTGGCGAACTTCACCTGTCCATCCTCATCGAGAACATGCGCCGCGAGGGCTTCGAGCTGGGCGTGTCCCGCCCCGAGGTGATCGTGCGCGAGGTGGACGGGGTCAAGGAAGAACCTTACGAAATGGTCACCGTGGATCTGGAAGAGCAGCACCAGGGCACCATCATGGAGAAGCTGGGCAGCCGTCGCGGCGAGCTGCTGGACATGATTCCAGACGGCAAGGGCCGTGTGCGCCTGGACTACAAGGTGCCCTCCCGTGGCCTGATCGGTTTCCAGACGGAATTCCTCACCGCCACCTCCGGCACGGGCATCATGCATCACGTGTTCGACAGCTACGGTGAATACCGCACCGGCGCCGTGGCACCGCGCAACAACGGCGTGCTCATCGCCAACGGCGCGGGCAAGGCCCTGGGTTACGCACTGTTCAACCTGCAGGAGCGCGGTCGCCTGTTCATTGGTCACGGTGAGGAGGTCTACGAGGGCATGATCATCGGCCTGCACAACCGGGACAATGACCTGGTGGTGAACCCCCTCAAGGCCAAGCAGCTCACCAACATCCGCGCCGCCGGCACCGATGAGAACATCATCCTGTCCCCGCCCATCCGCATGACCCTGGAGCAGGCCCTGGAGTTCATCGAGGACGACGAGCTGGTTGAAGTCACGCCCAAGTCCATCCGCATCCGTAAGAAGCTGCTGCTGGAGCACGAGCGCAAGCGGGCGTCGCGCGCAGCGGGCTGAGACCGCGCCTTCGCGCGGCCTCAGCCCGCTGCGCGAAGGATGAAGGATGAATGATGAAGGATGAATGAAACCACCCTCACCCCAACCCTCTCCCTGAGGGAGAGGGGGAAGAAAGGTTCATCCTTCAGCCTTCCACCTTCATCCTTGCCTCACAAACCCGCCATTCATCCCCGCCGGTACGCCGTTTGTGTCCAAGACATCATTACACCGTGCAGATTGGGTGCTAACCTCCTGATAAACATCGGGAGGAGCCATGCAAGCGATCGCGGAAGAGCGCGCGGAAAGCGCCGAAAGCTACACCATTGCCAAGCCCCGCATCCTGGTCGTAGAAGATTCCACCACCATGCGCAAGGCGATCCGGCGTCTGCTCAGCAACGATTTCGATGTGGTGGAGGCCGATGACGGCGACACGGCATGGGAGCAGGTGCGCGACGATCCGAGCATCCAGGTGGTGTTCACCGACCTGATGATGCCGCGCAAGAATGGGTTCATGCTGCTACGCCAGATCCGCGAGTCCATCCACAACCGCATCAGCGAGCTGCCGGTGATCATCATCACCGGCCACGAGGATGACGAGAAGATGCGCCGTCAGGCCATGTCCCTGGGCGCCACGGACTTCATCACCAAGCCCTTCGACTCCCTGCAGTTACGCGCCCGCGCCAAGGCCCACGCCAAGTTCGAGCACACCCAGCGCCGTCTGCACCAGGCCACCCAGGCCCTGGAGCAGCGCAGCACCATCGACCCGCTCACCGGCCTGGCGAACCTAAATTACTTCCGCGAGCACGGCCCCGTGCTGATGTCCTTTGCCATTCGCCACGGCAACGAGTTTTCCGTCCTGCGCCTGGACGTGGACGAGTACGAGGAGTTGTTTCGCAAACGCGGCCGCCAGGTGGCCGAAAAGGTGCTGGTGAACATCTCCAAGATCATCGGTGGCTGCGTGCGCCGTGAGGACACCGTGGCCAGGGTGGGGCTGGCCAAGTTTGCCGTGCTCATGCCCGGCGCCAGTGATGAAGTGGCCCGCCAGGTGGCGGCCAAGATCCATACCTTGAACCAGAAGGCCGGTTACCGGCTGGGGACGAACCGTTTCTCCATGACCGTCAGTGCCGGGCTGGTGAGCCCGGCCTTGTATGAAAACCTGCAGTTCGATGAGGTGGTCAAGCTGGCCGAGACCCGGGTGGCCAAGGCCATGGCCTCAGGCGGAAATCAGGTGATCTTCGAGGAGGGTCCGCCCAGCGAGAGCCGGGCCGCCCCGGAAGGGCGCCGGGAGGCGCTCACGGTGGAAGAGGCCCTGATCCTGCTGCGCACCGGTGACACCGACCGGGTCAACGAGCAGTTGGGCCCCCTGCTGCGGCGCATGCTGCCGCTGTTGATCCATGCCAACCGGCAATTACGTCTGGGCATGGACGGAGCGCTGCTCCAGCTGAAGAGCCGCGCCAAGGAGCTTTGAGTTCTGGTCTCTCGCCAAGACGCAAAGA
>JAIVHA010000150.1 GCA_020201295.1 Lysobacteraceae bacterium
GCATGTCCCTGTGCTGCGGCCAGGCATCCGCCTGAATGGTCGCGCGATAGCCATGCCAGGTCGCGTAACCGAGCACCGGCAGAAGGACGGCAAAGGCCAGGAAAGCCGTCAGCGCGCTCGCCAGCAGTGCCAGTCCGATCATCAACGCCCACACCAGCATCGGCCCCTTGTTGTGCAGGACCGCATGCACGCTGGTCAGCACGGCGGTGACGGTATCGGCCCGGCGGTCGAGCATCATGGGCAGGGAAAAGGCGCTGGCGGCGAACACCAGGGCGCTGAACAGGGCGCCGACCGAACAGCCGACCACCAGGAACAGCGCCAGATCGGCGATGTCGGGGTCCGCTTCCATGGGGAAAAACACATGCACCACGCTGGCGGCGCGCACCCAGAGGAGAAAGATCACCAGCAGGATCACCGAGTACACCAGTTCATTTCCGAGATGGCGCCGGCCTTCGCGCAGGCAATGGCCGATGCGCGGCTTCAGACCGCGCTGCAACTGACAGCTGATGGAATACAGACCGAGCGCCAGCACCGGCGCGATGAACACGAAACCCGACACCAGGCCGAAGATGAGCACATAGCCGCCCAGCTTCCAGGCCAGGAACGCCAGGACATAACAGAGTGCGACCATAAACCCGCCATAGACGAGACTCACTCCCGGCGCGCGCTTGAAGTCCTGCCAGCCGAGCGCCAGCCATTGCAGCGGCGCGCCCGGCGTCAAGGTCCGGCAGGGCGCGACGAAGGGCAGGCCCTCGGTATCCGCCGGTACTTCGTCCTGATCCTGGATTTCGGAATGTGCCATCGGTCCCCTCCCGTGCTCACGCCAGCGGGCCTCGGGGAGGCCGGGGGCATGAATTTGATTATTGTCGTGATGGACAACATAGCCCAACCGGGCCGCGATGCAAAGCCATGGCAGGTAGCGGGCCGGGGGATCTAGCCGGCCGGGGTGCGGAAGCGCTTCAGGCGCAGGGCGTTGGTGAGCACGCTGACGCTGGAGAAGGCCATGGCGAAGGCGGCGAACACCGGCGACAGCAGGATGCCCATGGAGGGATACAGCACCCCCGCCGCCACCGGCAGCAGGGTGGCGTTGTAGATGAAGGCCCAGAACAGGTTTTGCTTGATATTGCGCAGGGTGGCGCGCGACAGGGCGATGGCGTTGGGCACGTTGCCCAGGTTGTCGGACATGAGCACCACGTCGGCGCTCTCCATGGCGACATCGGTGCCGGAGCCGATGGCGATGCCCACGTCCGCCTGGGCCAGGGCCGGGGCGTCATTGATGCCGTCGCCCACGAAGGCCACGCGGCGACCGCCCTGCTGCAGGTCCTTGACCGCCGCCACCTTGCCCTCGGGCAGCACCTCGGCGATCACCCGCTCGATGCCCAGTTCGCGGGCGATAGCCGCCGCCGTGCGGCGGTTGTCGCCGGTGATCATAGCCACTTCCAGCCCCTGTTCGCGCAGCCGTGCCACCGCCGCGCGCGCCGTGTCCTTCACCGGGTCGGCCACGCCCAGCAGCGCCACGGCACGCCCGTCCACGGCCAGGTACAGCGGCGTGCGCCCGGCGTCGGCCAGGGCGCTGGCCTGATCCGCGAAGCCGGCAACGTCGATGCCCTCGCCTTCCAGGTAGCGATCCGCCCCGATCAGCACCCGCTGGCCGTCCACGGTGCCGGAGGCGCCCAGGCCCGCCTGGGCGCGGAAACCACTCGCCTGCGGTATCGCCAGGCCGCGCTCCCGGGCGGCACGCGCCACGGCCGCCGCGATGGGATGCTCCGAATGGGCCTCCAGCCCGGCGGCCAGGGCCAGCAAGGCATCCTCGGCCTGCCCCTGGGCCACCAGCAGGTCGGTCAGTTCCGGGCGCCCGCGCGTCAGGGTGCCGGTCTTGTCCATGGCCACCACCCGGGTGTCGCGCAGGGCCTGCAGGGCATCGCCGCCGCGAAACAGCACGCCGAGCTCCGCGCCCTTGCCGGTGCCCACCATAATGGAGGTGGGCGTGGCCAGCCCCATGGCGCAGGGGCAGGCGATGATGAGCACCGCCACGGCGTTGACCAGCGCCAGGGGCAGGGCCGGCGCGGGTCCCAGCCACAGCCACACCAGGAAGGTGAGCAGGGCGACGCCCATCACCACCGGCACGAAGTAGCGGGTCACCTGGTCCACCAGGTGCTGAATGGGCAGCTTGGAGCCCTGCGCCGCCTCCACCATGCGGATGATCTGCGCCAGCACCGTGTCGGCCCCCACCCGGGTGGCGCGCAGGGTCAGGCTGCCCTGGCCGTTCACCGTGCCGCCCACCAGCTTCGCGCCGGCGGTCTTCTGCACCGGCACCGGCTCACCGGTGATCATGGCCTCGTCCACCCAGGAATCCCCCTCGACCACCTCGCCGTCCACCGGCAGGCGCTCGCCGGGGCGCACCAGCACCGTATCGCCCACCGCCACCTGGTCCACGTCGACCTCGACGGTCTCATCGTCACGCAACACCCGCGCCGTGCGCGGACGCAAGCCCATGAGGGTGCGGATGGCCTCGGAGGTCGCGCCCTTGGCGCGCGCCTCCAGGAAGCGTCCGAGCAGGATCAGGGTGACGATCACCGTGGAGGCCTCGTAGTAAACATGCACCGTGTCCGCCGGCAGCAGGAAGGGCAGGAAGGTGGCCACCACCGAGTATCCGTAGGCAGCGGAGGTGCCGAGCATCACCAGGGAATTCATGTCCGGCGCGCCGCGCAGCAGCGCCGGCCAGCCCTTGCGGTAGAAACGCAGGCCGGGCCCGAACTGCACCAGGCTCGCCAGCACGAAGAACAGGTAGTAGAGGTTCTGGGTGCCCAGGGTGCTGTGCACGGCGTGGTGGAAGGGCGGAATGAGATGACCGCCCATGTCCAGTACGAAGATGGGCAGGGTGAAGGCCGCCGCCCACAGCAGGCTGCGCTTCAGGCTGCGCATTTCGGCGGCGCGCGCCACGCGCTCGCGGTCTGCTCGGTCCAGGCCGGGTTCCGGCAGCGAGGCCTTGTAGCCCACCGCCTGCACCGCGGCGATCAGGGCGCAGGCATCCACCAGATCCGGTAGGTGGCGCACCCGGGCGGATTCGCTGGCCAGGTTCACCGTCGCCTCCAGCACCCCGGGCAGGGACTCGAGCGCCTCCTCCACCCGCGCTACGCAGGAAGCACAGCTCATCTCCTCCACCCGCAGCTGGGTCACCTCCTCGGCGGTCTCGTAGCCGGCCGCCTGCACCGCGTTCACCACCGCCATGGGGTCCGCCTCGCCCAGCTCAATACTGGCGCGGCCGGTGGCGAGGTTCACGTTCACACCGGTCACCCCTGGCACCTTGCGGATGGCCTCCTCCACCCGGCCCACACAGGAGGCACAGCTCATGCCGTCCACGGACAGGTCGAGGTGTTCCTGGAGGGTATTGCTGACGGGGTAGGTTTCCATGGCGGTCATTGTACGACTCGTGACGGGGATACGGGACAAGAAAAACCTTCCCGTGATGGGGAGGTCAAGTATGCATTGGGTGGGAATTGCCGCGAATACCGGGGTGGCGAAAAAAGGGGTCGATATACTATGACACTAAGTGCTATACTTTGTCTCCATGACAAGGGTAGGCAATGAAGGCCGGTGAACTGGTCGAGGTACGTGACGATGACTAAGAAAAGCCTGGACGCGGTGCATAAAACCGCGAGAGGCCTGCACAAGGCAGGCGCGATGGATACCAAGACCATGCGCGAGTTCGACGTGCTGTGTCTGCCACCGGTGAAGGAATACAGTGCACGCCAGATCAAGCGCATCCGCGAAAAAAACAAGGCCAGCCAGGCCGTGTTCGCGGCTTACCTGAACACCAGTCCTTCCACGGTACAGAAATGGGAGCAAGGTCAGAAGCGGCCCAACGGGCCTTCACTGAAACTCCTCAACCTGGTTGCCGAACGAGGCCTCGAGGCGCTGGCGTGAGTAGCCCGAGGGAAACGGGAAGTTGGAAAAAGGAAAGTACGATGCGACATGCCGCAAGAGGATTAATCGCGGGATTGATGGCGCTGATGGTAAGCGCCTGTTCACCGGATGATCCAGCCCAGGAGCGAAATGGGGCCCTGCCAGAGGACAATGTCTTTTCCGATCAGGTCAAAACACTGCAACGGGCCAAGGACGTGCAGCAGACCCTAGATGCAGCAGCCGCCAGGCAGCGGGAGGAGATCGAGCGGCAGGAGCAGCCCTGAGCAGTATGTAATGGGTTCAGACTCGACTGATCCCAGGTCAGTTTGGATCAATCGAATCCGGCCCCATCGACCCCCGTCAAACTGCCACCGCCTTTTATGTTTCGTTCATCACCTGCCGATTGTGCCCGCGCTGTACCACATGATGCGGGTAGCTCGGCAGCATCACCCTGCCCATCCTTTTTTACGGTCCCCTTTTACGGAATCTGGTTGACGGGCTTCTTTATATTCCAGCTGCAGCTTTCTATTTTGCTGCTGTCACGGCGATCTGCCCCGGTCTGATTGTTTATCATTGGATGTTTCGGAGCTGGGAAACGGTGACAAAGGACGAGGTGAGGGGTTGATTCCATCGTGACCTACTCCGTTCGTGAGCAGACCGCAGCGCTTTCGATGGTTGTCAGGCATAGGGACAAAGGGTATAGATTTATTCCTCGGTTATTTGACTGACTCGACACCGAGGTCTATGCATATCTTTTTCGCCAAAATATCCTTGATCTCGGAATGCCGCGGGATTGCAGAGCGCTTATTCAAGGACGGATTATGCCACCATGAATGCTTGCCACCTTCCCTCAAGAGATCGCATCCTTGACTGCGAAGATACTTGAGAAATTCGTTTCTTTTCATATGGCAATTTTTTCTTCCTTGTAACCGCTGCCAGCGGCGATCAGGGCATCCTTGCGATTGAATTCCAGGGCCTCTCTCAGGGTAACCTCCAGCGTTTCTTTTAGTTCTTCATACGTTTTTTCCTGGCAGTTGACCCCGGGAACCTCTTCGATCCACCCCACCCACCAATCGTCTTCCTGTTTTACAATAGCGGTGTATTCATTTTTCATGGTCATCACCTCAAGACTAGGAGTCAGGAATACTGGCTACCGATCGGGTGCTACACGTCTGAAAGTAGCATTAGTCACCCCGTCGGCGCAAAAATCAGGGCTGTTTGCCGCAACAGGAAGCGGGTGCAGGCTAGCTGTGGGCTTCCGCCCCCAACCAAGCCACCAACAACGCACACCCTCGCGCCGTCCGCCCCTCGGCCCGAATGCGCCGCCCCGCACCGGCATACTCCAGATCCAGTAACAGATCCGCCTCCGGCAGCACACCCCTGCCTCGCTCCGGCCATTCCACCAGGCACAGGTGGCCCGGGGCAAAGATCTCGCGGATGCCGATCCATTCCAGTTCCTCCGGGTCGCCCAGGCGGTAGAGGTCCAGATGATAGACGGCGCGGCCGGCCAGTTCATAGGGTTCCACCAGGGTGTAGGTGGGGCTCTTCACCGCGCCGCTGTGGCCCATGCCGCGCAGCAGGCCGCGCACCAGGGTGGTCTTGCCGGCGCCCAGGTCGCCGTGCAGGTAGATCCAGCCGCCTCCTGTGGCTGCGCGGCCCAGGCCCGCGCCCAGGGCCACCATGGCGGCCTCGCCTTCGACGTAGCGTTCCAGTGTCATGGCCGGTTCAACTCCGTGCGCACATGGATCAACAGGTCGCTGGCCAGCAGACCGCGTTCACCGTCCTGCGTGGCTGCGTCGCCGGCCGCGCCGTGCAGCCAGACGCCAGCCTCGGCCGCATTCGTTTCTTCCAGCCCCTGGGCGCGCAGGGCCGCGATGATACCGGTGAGCAGGTCGCCCATGCCGCCGCTGGACATGCCGGGGTTGCCGCGATCGCAGACCGCCACCGGTGCATCCTCCATGGCAATGAGGCTGCCCGCGCCCTTGAGCACCACAGTGCCGCCGTAGCGTTCGGCAAGTGCGCGCACGGCAGCAAAGCGGTCCGCCTCCACTTCGGTGGCACTGGTACCGAGCAGGCGCGCCGCTTCGCCCGGGTGCGGGGTGAGGATCCAGTTGCCGCGCCGCAGCGGCTCGCGCGCCAGCAGGTTGAGCGCGTCGGCGTCCACCACCAGGGGCAGGCCGGTTTCCAGGGCAGCGGCCAGCAGGGCCCGGCCCCAGGCGTCCTGGCCCAGGCCGGGGCCGATGGCGACCACGTCGGCGCGCGCCAGCAAGGGCGCGAGGTCGCGCGGCTGCGCCACGGCGTGGCTCATGAACGGTCCCGTGGGCCGGCGACACCGTGGCTCATGAGTTCCGGGCGGGTCATGGGCAACCAGGCGGCATGGTCGGGATGAGTGGCGAGGCTCACCAAACCCGCCCCGGCGCGCAGTGCCGCCTCCCCCGCCAGGCGCACGGCGCCGGGCATGCCGGGGGCGCCGCCAATAATGAGCACATGGCCGTGTTCGCCCTTGTGGCTGGCGCGCCGGCGCGGCCGCGCCAGGGGGCCGAGGGGAGGCGCGGTGAGCAGGCGGGCCGCGGCCGTTACCTGCTCGTAGACGGCGGCGGGCACCTCCAGGCCGGCGAACTGCACCTCGCCCACCTGATCGGCGGCCTGGCCCGTGTACAGGCCGGGTTTGTGGCCGATGAAGGTCAGGGTGACATCCGCGCGCACGGCGGCGCCCAGCACCGTGCCACGATCGGCATGCAGGCCGGAGGGGATATCCAGTGCCAGGCAGGGGATGGCGCTGGCGTTCATGGCCTCGATGGCCGTGCACCAGTCGCCTTCCACGGCCCGTTCCAGGCCGGTGCCCAGCAGGGCGTCCACCAGCACATCGGCCTCCAGGGCCTGGCCCGGGACGAAGGGCTGCGGTTCGATGCCCGTCGCCAGCAGCGCCTCCAGGGCCGCGCGCGCCGCGCCGCCGATGCGGCCCTCGTCGCCCAGCTGCAGTACCTTCACCGCCAGGCCCTCTTCGTGCGCAAGGCGCGCCACCACGAAGCCGTCGCCGCCGTTGTTGCCGGTGCCGCACAGCACCAGGATGCGGAAGGCCTGCGGCCAGCGCTGGCGCAGCAGCGCGAAGGCGGCCGCACCCGCGCGTTCCATGAGCATCGACTCGCTGATGCCCGGCAGCGCGCCGGCCAGGCGGTCCAGCTGGCGGCATTGTGCCGCGCGGTACAGCCAGCAGTCGGATTGGGATTCTGAGACGTGTGCCATGGGCTTCACTGGTGATCGGGCCGGGAGACTGGCAACATACCGTGAAGCCTTGCCCGAAATCCACTCCATGTCCCAGCCCGCCACACCCGACTACGCCGCCCTGGCCCTGACCATCAAGCAATGGGGCCGCGAACTGGGTTTCCAGCAGGTGGGCATCACCGACACCGATCTCGGCGAACAGGAACGCCACCTGCTCGACTGGCTGGCCCAGGGCCGCCACGGCGCCATGGACTACATGGCCCGCCATGGCGTCAAGCGCAGCCGACCCGCGGAACTGGAACCGGGCACGCTCAGGGTGATCTCGGTGCGCCTGGACTACTGGCCGGAACGGGACGAGCGCGCCGACGCGGTGCTGCAGGATGCCACCCTCGCCTATCTCAGCCGCTACGCCCTGGGCCGCGACTACCACAAGCTGCTGCGCCAGCGGCTGCAGCAACTGGCCACGCGCATCGAGCGCGAGATCGGCCCCTTCGGCTACCGCGCCTTCACCGACAGCGCGCCGGTGCTGGAAAAGGCCCTGGCGGAAAAGGCCGGCCTGGGCTGGATCGGCAAGCACACCAACCTGCTGCACGACAAGACCGGTTCCTGGTTCTTTCTCGGCGAGCTGTACACCGACCTGCCATTGCCGGTGGATGCGCCGGGCACCAACCACTGCGGCACTTGCCATGCCTGTATCGACGCCTGCCCCACCGGCGCCATCGTCGCGCCCTATGAACTGGATGCGCGGCTGTGCATCTCCTACCTCACCATCGAGTTACGCGAGGCCATCCCCGAGGAACTGCGCCCGCTGATTGGTAACCGGGTGTACGGTTGCGATGACTGCCAGCTGGTGTGCCCCTGGAACCGCTTCGCGCAAACCACGCAGGAAACCGATTTCCACCCACGCCAGGGCCTGGAGGCCAGCGAGCTGGTGGCGCTGTTCCGCTGGAGCGAGGCGGAGTTCCTGGAACGCCTGCAGGGCTCGGCCATCCGCCGCATCGGCTATGAATGCTGGCTGCGTAACCTGGCGGTGGGGCTGGGCAATGCGCCCGCGAGCACGGAGGTGGTCGCGGCGCTGGAGGAGAAGCGCGACCATCCATCGGCACTGGTACGCGAGCATGTGGGCTGGGCGCTGGCGCGGCATGGTGTGGGACAATCGGGGTAGACTGCGCCCATGGCCAAACAACTGTTGAACCATGCCGCGCGCAAGCGCGCTGGCGAGGTAGAGACCTTCCTCGGCGTGCTGCGCCGCGAGCCGGTGAAGGTGCTGCTGCAGCTGGCTCTCGTGGCCGGGATCATCGCCCTGATGATGTGGCCGATCTGGGTACTGATGCACTGACAGGCGATCAGGGTATCGATTTCTGCGATACCTCTTCCGCGGGCACCAACTGTGCGCAGCCCGCCTCGATCTCGGAGACTCGCCGGAGGATCTCCTCCACCCACGATCTGGCGATCTCTTCGGGCGCATACCAGCGCGCTGCAGAACTTACACAGCTGGCCAGGGTCCCAATGGGTTACAGGATTACCTGGGAGCGCCGCCATGACCTTCCCCATGCGCACCAAACGGTTTCCAGGGCCGCTGCTGGCCCTGTTGGTCGCCACCACCCCGGCCCTGGGCGGGGAAATCTACCGCTGGGTGGATGAACAGGGTGTGACGAATTTCAGCCAGACACCCCCCGACGACCCGGCGCAGAGCGCCCGGGTGCTGCATCTGGAACCCCTCTCGACCATACCTTCCGTGGATGTCGCCGCGCTGCTCGAGGTCGCGGAACGGCTCGAGGCCAGCCGGCTGGCGCGTGAACAGGCAAGGGCCGCGCAACGGCAGGCTGTCCGGGGGGCGCGTCTCCAGGAACAGGAGACACCGCCGGCCATCAGCGCCTACCCGCCGCCGGTACTGCTGCACACCCCCAGTGGGAATGGTCCGGACATGCAATGTCGGCTACGAAAATAAGCGGACGATCTCTTTAATTCAGGGACGCCCTGATTAATGTCCTGCATGAACAGATATCAG
The DNA here is from genome assembly GCA_020201295.1 of Lysobacteraceae bacterium. Classification (GTDB taxonomy): domain Bacteria; phylum Pseudomonadota; class Gammaproteobacteria; order DSM-19610; family DSM-19610; genus JAIVHA01. The sequence continues at coordinate 9,143 of JAIVHA010000150.1, forward strand.
AATCGCACGCGCACACCCGTGTGAAAATTGCGTTCCGGGGCCGGTTCATAGTAGCGGTCACCAGCGGCGTTGATGCGCAGGTTGCTGAAGTACTTCCGGTCGGCGAGGTTGTTCACACCCACGAAGGTCTCGATGTCCATCGTACCGAAGCTGCGGCGCACACCGGCACGCAGGTTGAACACGGCATACCCCGGCACCTCCACCTGGTTGGCGTTGTCGGCATGCTGGCGCGAATGTACCACCCCCAGGAAACAGAATCAGTCCTGCCTCACTCATCATTCCGTGACCGCAGTCCGTGCGGTTCCGTACAGACGGGCATCCCCACCAGGACTACTGTCCCCCATACGTTCAGGCGTGGCTCCGCTGCGCCTGAGTTCCGCTACAACCCTCAACCTCAAGGGCATTGGCTTCACTGTCGGTGCAAGGAGATTCAAATGAACAAACGGACGACTTTACTTTGCGTGACTCTTGGCCTGTTTCCCGTGGCAGCCTTTGCCCAGTACGGTTCCACCTCAAACCTGGGACCGGCGGCGGGTGAACGTGAATTCACCCTGTCCGGCACCGGCAGCAGCGACAAGGATTTCGATTCGAGCAGTTTTGGCATGAGCGCCGATATCGGCTGGTATCGCAGCCCAGAATTACTGCTTGGCATCCGGCAGAGCCTGAATTTCGCGGATATCGAGGGCGAGGACATCTCCAATGATTTCTGGAATGGATCGACCCGTGGTTATGTGAATTATCACTTCGGCCAGACTGCGTGGAGGCCTTTCGTCGGTGCCAGCCTCGGTGGCGTGTATGGAGATGGTGTGAATAATTCCGGTTTTGCAGGACTGGAGGGCGGCCTCAAGTACTACGTCATGCCCAAGACCTTTATCATGGCCCGAGCCGAGTACCAATGGTTCTTTGACGACGGCGGTGATGTGGATGACCAATTCGACAAAGGGGCCTGGGCCTATACGTTCGGTCTTGGTTATAACTTCTGAGCCTCGAGCCATCTGCCCGCATCACTTGCCCTGCAGTTCCAGCGCTCGTTCGTAGAGCCGCTTTTTCGCCACCCCGGTCAGTTTCGCCGCCAGGGTGGCGGACTGCTTTACGGACAGCTCCTCCAGCAGGGTCGCCAATACGCGTTCGGTCGCCGCATCGAGCGCGTCGCTGGCGCGTGCCGGCGCGCCTTCCACCAGCACCACGAACTCGCCTTTCTGCTGCTGGGCATCGGCGCGCATCCATTCCAACAGCTCGGCAAGGGTGCCGTCACGAATGGTCTCGTAGGTCTTGGTCAGTTCCCGGGCCACCACGGCACGGCGTGCCTCCCCGAACACCTCCGCCATGCTCGCCAGGCTGTCCAGGATCCGATGGCTGGATTCATAGAACACCAGGGTGCGGGATTCGCCGGCCAGCTCCCGCAGGCGATTCTCCCGCTGGCCCCCGCGTGCCGGCAGGAAGCCCTCGAACACGAAGCGATCGGTGGGCAGACCGGCCGCGGACAGGGCGCAGATGGCGGCACTGCAGCCGGGCACGGGTACCACCCGGATGCCGCGTTCACGGGCGGCACGCACCAGGGGGAAACCGGGATCGCTGATCAGCGGCGTGCCGGCATCGGAGATCAGGGCGATGGACAGGCCCTGCTCCAGCTCGGCGAGCAGGCCCTCCACCTTCTGGCGTTCGTTATGCTCGTGCAAGGAACCGAGCGGGGTGCGGATGCCGTAGTGGCCCAGCAGCCGCTGGCTGTGGCGGGTGTCCTCGGCGGCGATACGATCCACCTTCGCCAGCACCTGCAGGGCGCGCTGACTGATGTCGTCGAGGTTACCGATGGGGGTGGCGACGATGTAGAGCGTGCCGGTGGGCTGGGCCATGGCGCGGGATTCCGGGGGAACGAAGGGGCATGCTACCCAAATTCCCCCGCCGGCACACCCCGGACGGTGGCAGCCTCGTCCCATATACAGTAGAGTCTGGCCTGAATTTGCCAACCCGCGACACCATGCCAAAATCCTCTGCATTTCCCATCCGTCCCCTGTTGCTGGCCCTGCTCATCGGCCTGCTGACGGCCTGTGCCACGCCGGTACTCAAACCCACCAGTGCCGAGGAACGCCTGGCGCAGGAAACCGCGCAGCTGGTGCAGATGGGACAATACCGGGCCGCCGCGGAGCGCTACCTGGCCGCAGCGGCAACGGCAGAACGACTCCAGGCCATCCGCTACCGCGCCGAGGCAGCCGGCCTGCTGCTCCAGGCCGGCGATCCCGACGCCGCCGAGCGTCTGCTCGGGGACCTGGATGCCAGCTCCCTGCCGGCATCGGAACGGATGTCACTGGTGCTGGTGCAGGCCCGGATCGCGCTGGCCCGCCACCGCCCCGATACCGCCCTGGCCCTGCTGCGGGAACTGGATGACCTCGAGGTCGAGCACACACGGGTGGCGGACTTTCACCGCCTGCGGGCCGAGGCCTACCAGATGGCGGGCAACCGCCTGGAGAGCGCCCGGGAACGCGTCTGGCTGGACGGCCTGCTGAGCAATCCCCAGGAGCAGGAAGACAACCGCCAGGCCATTTGGGAATCCCTCTCGGGCCTGTCGGACACCCTGTTGCAACGCCTGCGCCCCGCCGCGCCCGATGTGCTGGGCGGCTGGATGGAGCTGGTGGAACTCTCCCGCCTGCTGCGCCAGCCCGGGGCGGACGCGTCCAGCCGGCTGCAGGACTGGCAGCGCCGCTATCCGCGCCACCCGGCCGAGGCGCGCCTGGACCAGTGGCTGGCGGCCCCTGTCGCGGCGGAACTGGAGCGTGTGGCCTTGTTACTGCCCCTCAGCGGCCCCCTGGCAGGGCCGGCGGCCGCGGTGCGTGACGGCCTGCTGGCCGCCCGCTTCCAGCAGGCCGCTCGCGGCGAACGCACGCCGGAGTTGCGTATCTATGACACTGGCGCACAACCGCAGGAGGCCTGGCAGCAATACCAGCTGGCCGTGGCCGAGGGCGCCAGCATGGTCATCGGCCCCCTGCACAAGGAAGCGATACAGGCACTGGTACAGTCCGGGCCGCTGACCGTGCCGGTGCTGGCCCTGAACCAGATCGACGGTGACGGCCAGCCCGGGCTCTACCAGTTCGGCCTGGCGCCGGAAGACGAGGCCCGCCAGGTCGCCGAACGGGCGCGCTGGGACGGCCACGACACGGCACTGGTGCTGATGCCGGAAGGCACCTGGGCCGAACGGGTCTACGGGGCCTTCGCGGCACGTTGGGAGGAACTGGGTGGCAAGGTCCTGGAGGTGCAACGCATTGCGCCCCAGCAGGTGGATTTCGGGGACACCATCCAGGCCCTGCTCAACCTGGACGACAGCCGCAACCGTCATCGCGCCCTCACCCGCCTGATGGGCCGCAGCCTGGAATTCGAACCGCGCCGGCGCCAGGATGCCGATTTCGTATTCCTGCTGGCCCAAGCCCGGGAGGCACGCCAGATCAAGCCGCAACTTCGTTTCCACCGTGCCGCGACCCTGCCGGTCTACAGCATCTCCACGGTGTATGCCGGCGTCGCGGATGCACAGCGCGACGCGGACCTGAACGGCATCCGTTTCTGTGACATCCCCTGGGTGCTGGCGCCACAGGACAGCCGTCCCGAGTTGCGCGCGCAACTGGACCGCCTGTGGCCTGCGGAAATGCAGCGCCATCCGCGGCTCTTCGCCCTGGGCATCGATGCCTACGAACTGCTGCCCTACCTGCAACCCCAGGGCTTGCGCTATTTTGACGGCACCACCGGAACCCTGTCGCTGGACACCCAGCAGCACCTCTACCGCGAATTACGCTGGGCCGAGATCCACCGTGGCCGACCGCGCCTGCTGGAAGCCGCGCTGGAGGCCAACCCCGCCTGGGAGCGGAACCCGGACATCCCCATGGAGGGGCCACGGGAGCCGGAACCGGTTCCCCGCGAGGAGGAGATCATGGATGAATCGCCAGCAACGGGGCCAGCAGGCTGAGCAGACGGCCTGCCGCTACCTGGAAGGCCAGGGCCTGCGCCTGATCACCAACAACTATCGCTGTCGCTGCGGCGAGATCGACCTCATCATGGATGATGGAGACAGCCTGGTGGTCGTTGAGGTACGATACCGCCGCCATGACCGCTATGGCAGCGCTGCCGAGACGGTGGATGCACGCAAGCGCGCCCGCATCATCCGTTGCGCGCAACAGTACCTGCAAAGGCATCCCGCCGCGCGGGATCGCCCTGCCCGCTTCGACGTCATCACGCTGGATGCCGGACGCGGCCTGCACTGGATAACAGACGCCTTTGGTCTCTGACGTGGCCAGGGAACCTGTCACACTGTCAAAGGTCGAACCCGCAGCTCACCTGTCCCGAAAGGAGAATGAACCCATGCATACCTGGCGCATTACCATCCTGGCCCTGCTCGCCCTCTTCCAGCTGAGTGGCTGCGCACCCATGATGGTCGGCGGTGCCGCCACCGGGGGCGCCATGGCCATCGACCGCCGCACCCCCGGCGCCTTCATCGACGACGAACGCATCGAATGGACCATCCGCAGCGCCATCCGCCAGGACCAGGAGCTCTCCAGCCAGTCCAATGTCAGCGTGGTCAGCTACGACGGCGTGGTGCTGCTGGCAGGCGAGACCCCCACCGAGCCCCTGCGCGCCCGTGCCGCCGAGCATGCGCGCAACGTGGAAAAGGTGCGCCGGGTGCACAACGAACTGGTCATCGCCGCGCCCAGTTCCCTGATGACCCGCAGCAGCGATACGGCCATCACCGCGCGGGTCAAGACCCGCATCCTGGGCATCCGCGGCCTGGAGGGCTTCGACGGCACCAAGGTCAAGGTGGTCACCGAGAACGGCACCGTCTTCCTGATGGGCAAGCTGCATCGCCGCGAGGCCGATGTCGTTACCGATACCGCGCGCCAGGTGAGTGGCGTGCAGCGCATCGTGCGGCTGTTCGAATACCTCGACTGAACAGGCGAACGTCATTGGCCACGGAAAAACACGGAAAGATTGCATTGCTGCCAATGGAAACCACCTGTAGGAGCGGCCTCTGGCCGCGAACCCTGTGTGGTACCCCGGGCATTCGCGGCCAGAGGCCGCTCCTACAGGCGCCTAGCATTACGACGTAAATAATTTCCGTGTTTTCCGTGGCTAGCAAAGATCGAATACACATGGATTCAGACCCGATCCTTTCCCGCCTGGCCGCCATCGTCGGCCCCGACCAGCTGCTCACCGATGCGGCGGACCGCCTGCCCTATGGCTACGACAACAGCCGCTTGCAGGCACTGCCACGGGCGGTGGTGTTCGCCACCCGTCACGAACAGGTGGTGGACATCGTGCGCCTGTGCAATGCGGAAGACATTCCCCTGGTCGCGCGCGGCCGTGGCACCGGCACCACCGGCGCCACCGTGCCCATGGACAATGCCCTGGTGCTGTCCCTGGAACGCATGGACCGCATCCTGGAAGTGGACCCGGCCAACCGCCTGATGGTGGCGGAGCCCGGCGTCACCAACCAGGCAGGACAGGATGCCGCCGCCGCCCATGGTTTTTTCTGGCCACCAGATCCCACCAGCGCCGCCGTCTGCACCCTGGGCGGCAACCTGGCCTATAACTCCGCCGGTCCGCGCGCGGTGAAGTACGGCACGCCACGCGAGAACACCCTGGGACTGCGCGCCGTGACCGGCGCCGGCGAAAGTATCCGCACCGGCGTGCGCACCACCAAGGGCGTGGTGGGCTACGACCTGACCCGCCTGCTGATCGGCTCCGAGGGCACCCTGGCCATCATCACCGAGGCCACCCTCAAGCTGACCCCCTTGCAACCGGCCAGGCGCACCCTGCGCGCCGTGTACCGCAGCATGAGCGGCGCCGCCGCCGCGGTATCGCGCATCATGGCCCAGCCCGTGGTGCCCTGTGCCCTGGAGTTCATCGACGGCGCCGCCATCGAGATGGTGCGGCGCTATTCGAACGCCGATCTGCCGGAACAGGCCGGCGCCATGCTCATGATCGAGGTGGACGGCACCGCGGAGGCCATCGAGGCCGCGGCGGACGCCGTCAGCGCCGCCGCCCAAGGTGAGGACCTGGTGGAATTGAGCACGGCGCGCAGCCGGGAAGAAGTGGAAGCCCTGTGGGCCACCCGCAAGGCCCTGTCGCCGGCCCTGCGCAACATCGCGCCGAAGAAGATCAACGAGGATGTGGTGGTGCCGGTGTCGCGCATGGCCGAACTGATCGACGGCCTGCAGGACCTGTCACGACAGCACGGCATTCCCATCGTGAATTTCGGCCATGCCGGCAACGGCAACATCCATGTGAACCTGCTGGTGAATCCCGATGACCCGGCGCAGATGCAGGCGGCGGAACCCTGCCTGGACCAGGTGTTCAACCTGGTGCTGGCGCTGGGCGGCACGCTGTCCGGCGAGCATGGCATCGGTCTGGTAAAGCGCGACTTCGTGGCACGCGAGATCGACGCCACCACCCTGAACCTGATGCGCGCCATCAAGGACCAGTTCGACCCGCGGCACATTCTGAATCCCGGCAAGGGCTTTCCCGACACCTGAGCCGTAAAACATTGCCCCCGTAGGAGCGGCCTCTGGCCGCGAAGGGACCGGCACAGGCCGTTCGCGGCCAGAGCCCGCTCCTACAGGGGCTGTCATGCAATGCGGAGGGTCACATCGCGGACTATTTCACCACCTTGAGGGAAGGCCGCTTGGGCGGTTCGTCGTCCGGCCCCTCGGGCGGGCCGCCATCCCCCTCTTCCTCGGCGAACACCATGCCGCGGCCGTTTTCACGGGCGTAGATAGCCAGCACGGCGGCAATGGGTACGGAGATGTAGGACGATACGCCACCGAAACGGGCATTGAATTCCACCCGCTCGTTATTCAGCACCAGCCCTTGTGCCGCCTGCGGGCTGATGTTCAATATGATCTTGCCATCCTGCACGCTCTGGCGTGGCACATCGACCCCTTCCCGGGTGGCATCCACCAGCAGGTAGGGGGTCATGTCATTGTCCAGCACCCATTCATGCAGTGCGCGGATCAGGTAGGGACGGCTGGAAGTCATGCGAAAGCTAGGAACGCATTTCGCGCTCGGCGTCCGTCAGGCTGTCCTTGAAGGCTTCGCGAGAGAACATGCGCTTGGCATAGGCGTGCACGGCCTTGGCCTGGGGTGGCAAGTCCACCTTGTAGTGGGGCAGGCGCCAGAGTATGGGCAGAATACTCGCGTCCACCAGGGAAAATTCGTCACTCAGGAAAAAAGGCTTGGCGGCAAACACCTCGTTGGTGGAGGCAAGGCTGTCACGCAGCATCTTGCGCGCCTTGGCCGCCGCCTTTTCGCCCTTGGTCTCGATCTCGTTGGCCAGGCTGTACCAGTCCTGCTCGATGCGATAGAGGGCCAGGCGCGCCTTGGCGCGCGAGACGGGGTCCACCGGCATCAGTGGTGGATGCGGGAAACGCTCGTCCAGGTATTCCATGATCACGCGGGTGTCGTACAACACCAGTTCCCGATCCACCAGGGTAGGCACGCTCTGGTAGGGATTCAGGTCGATAAGATCCTCGGGCTTGTTGGCGGGATCGATATTGACGATCTCCACCGTGATGCCCTTCTCGGCAAGCACCACCCGTGCGCGATGACTTTGTGGATCAACGGCATCGGAAAACAGGGTCATGACCGAACGTCGGTTGGCTATCAAGGCCATCGTGTATTCTCCCGCACCACTTCGCCGCCCGGCATGCCGGACCCGAAGACTCGCGTTGCTCTAGATGCAATCAGCCGTACCAAACGAATCCGCCCCGCGGACAATGCGCGCATTACTACGACGGGGCGGGCTGTACTGTCGAACATCAATGGATGTCCTTCCAGTATTCCTTCTTCATGAGATAGCTGACCACCAGCAGGACCACCAGGAACAACAGCACCCAAACGCCCAGGCGTTTGCGTTCCAGCTGTGCGGGTTCGCCAATGTAAGCCATGAAGGCCACCAGGTCGCGCACCGAGCGATCGTACTCCGCGGGGGACAGTGAACCGGGCTTGACCATTTCATAGCCGGTGATGACGGTATGGGGATTGCCGTCCTTGTCCACCGTGGTTTCGGTAGTGGCCTTCTTCATGCCTTCCAGTTCCCAGAGCACGTGGGGCATGCCCACGCTGGGAAACACTTCATTGTTCACGCCGAACGGGCGGCTCTCGTCGATATAGAAGGTGCGCAGGTAGGTATAGAGCCAGTCCACACCACGGGAGCGCGCCACCAGGGTCAGATCGGGCGGAGGCGCACCGAACCATCTCGTGGCGTCTTCACGACTCATGGCGATATTCATCTGCTCGCCCACCTGGGCGCCGGTGAATATCAGGTTCTCGGCCACCTGCTCC
>JAIVHA010000151.1 GCA_020201295.1 Lysobacteraceae bacterium
CGTCACTTCTGGCCCATAGAATCCCTTCGGGCTTCATCATGTGTACCTTACCCTTCGGGTCAAGGCATCCTCGCAATGACGGGCATCTTCCGGCTTAAGTCAGTGCCATTCCTCCTAGTACTCTATCAAGTTGATAATTACGGATACCCGTTCACACCGCATGCGGACGCCTGGCAGCCTTGATGGCCACGGAAGCACACGGAATGACACGGAAAATATATTACGTCGTAATGCAAGGCGCCCGTAGGAGCGGCCTCTGGCCGCGAATGCCCGGCGTACCACACAGGGTTCGCGGCCAGAGGCCGCTCCTACGGGTGGCTTCCATTGGCAGCAATGCAATCTTTCCGTGTTTTTCCGTGGCCATTACGCCTTCCAGACGATCCTGCCGATCAGCCACGGATCAGGGTGCCGATACCCTCGTCCGTGAACAACTCCACCAGTACCGCGTGCTCCACCCGGCCGTCGATGATGTGGGCCGCCCGCACGCCCGATTGCACCGCCGACAGGGCGCAGCCGATCTTGGGCAGCATGCCGCCGTGGATGGTGCCATCGGCAATCAGCGCGTTCACCTGCTCCGAGTTCAGCCCCGTCAACAGTCGCCCCTCCTTGTCGAGCAGGCCCTGGGTATTGGTGAGCAGGATCAGTTTCTCCGCCCCCAGCACCTCGGCCATGCGGCCCGCCACCAAATCGGCATTGATGTTGTAGGCCTGGCCATCCTCACCCACACCAATGGGGGCGATGACCGGGATGAAATCGCTGTGCACCAGCATGTCCACCACCGAGGCATCGATGCTGGCCACCTCGCCCACGTGACCGATATCAATGATCTCCGGGGCCTGCATCTCCGGCGACTGGCGTGAGACCTTCAGCTTGCGCGCGTGGATCAGGCCGCCATCCTTGCCGGTCAGGCCGACGGCACGGCCGCCATGCCTGTTGATGAAGCTGACGATCTCCTTGTTCACCAGGCCGCCGAGCACCATTTCCACCACATCCATGGTTTCCTCGTCGGTGACACGCATGCCCTGGACGAATTCCGACTTCTTGCCGATGCGTTCCAGCAGCTGGCCGATCTGCGGGCCGCCGCCATGGACGATGACGGGATTGATGCCCACCAGCTTCATAAGCACGATGTCGCGGGCGAAGCCTTCCTTGAGCTTTTCGTCCACCATGGCGTTGCCGCCATACTTGATCACCACCGTCTTGTCGCTGAAACGGCGGATATAGGGCATCGCCTCGGTCAGCACGCGGGCGACGTTCATGGCTTGGTCGTTGGAAAGACTCATGGCAACCGGTCTGAAGGATTGGAAAGCGCATAGCCTACCCGCAAGCCTGTCAGGGCGCAAAGGCGGGACGCGCACGATTCAGAGGGGGCACAGGCTCGGAGGAAGGCACCTGTAGGAGCGGCCTCTGGCCGCGAAGGATAGTGGCACTTCCATTCGCGGCCAGAGGCCGCTCCTACAGGTGACGGCACCAGGGCTAGAAGGGCAGCTGCAACTCCGGCTCCACCTGCAGCATCGCCCGGCGGAAGTCCTCCTGGATACGGCGCAAGGCGTCCTCGTCGTCGGCCTCGAAACGCAGCACCAGTACCGGCGTGGTATTGGATGCCCGCACCAGTCCCCAGCCATCGCTGAATTCCACCCGCATGCCATCGATGGTATGTACGTGGGCGTTCTCGAAATGGGCGCTGGCCAGCAGGCGATCCATGAAGGGGTGGGGCTCGCCCTCCGCCATGGGCACCTGCAGCTCCGGGGTGTTGACGCTGTCCGGCAGCATGGCGAACACGCTGCTGGAGGTGCGGTGGTCGTTGGCCAGGATCTCCAGCAGGCGGGCGGCGGCATAGAGCGCGTCATCGAAGCCGTACCAGCGCTCCTGGAAGAAGATGTGGCCGCTCATCTCGCCCGCCAGCAGGGCACCGGTCTCTTTCATGCGGGCCTTGATCAGCGAATGGCCGGTCTGGGCCATCAGCGGATCGCCGCCGAAATCGCGGATGATGCGCGCCAGGTTGCGCGAGCATTTCACGTCATAAAGGATGAGGCCGCCGGGATTGCGGTTCAGCACGTCCATGCTGTAGAGCATCATCAACCGGTCAGGCCAGATGATCTCACCGCCGGAGGCCACCAGCCCGATGCGGTCGCCGTCGCCGTCGAAGGCAAAACCCAGGTCGGCGCCATGCTCGCCCACGGCGCGGATCAGGGCGCCGAGGTTCTCGGCCCGGCTGGGATCGGGGTGGTGGTTGGGGAAGGTGCCATCCACGTCGCAATACAGTTCGATCACCTCGCAGCCCAGCTCCCGCAGCAGGCGCGGCGCGGCCACGCCGGCCACGCCGTTGCCACAGTCCACCACCACCTTCAGGGAGCGCGGCAGGATCACGTCGGCCTTGATGCGCTCGAGGTAATCAGGCAGCACATCGACCTGCTCCACGGACCCGTCGCCGCTCAACAGGTCGCCGTCCTGGATGCGGCGGCGCAGGTCCTGAATGGCGTTGCCGGACAAGGTCTCGCCCGCCAGCACGATCTTGAAGCCGTTGTACTCGGGGGGATTGTGGCTGCCGGTAACCATCACCCCCGACAGGGTATCGAGGTAGTGAGCCGCGAAATAGAGCACCGGCGTGGGCACCATGCCCAGGTCCTTCACATCGCGCCCGGTGGCCACCAGACCGCGGATCAGGGCATCGGTGAGCTCCGGTCCCGAGAGACGGCCATCGCGGGCCACGGCCACCGTCTGCTGGCCCCGTTCGAAGGCCTCGCTGCCGATGGCACGGCCGATTTCGTACACCGCTTCCGGTGTCAGGGACTTCCCCACGATGCCGCGAATGTCATAGGCACGGAAGATGGCCGGGTCGACGCTGACGTCATCGACCCCGATCTGGGCGATGTCCAGGACATCGTGGTCGAAGAGCAATTCGGGCTCGGCCGGTTCCGGGGACGCGGCCTCGGCGGCGGCCGGCTTGCTCCGGGCGGCACCAGCGGATGCACGCGCGGCACCGGCACCAGCGGTACGGGCCATGATGCCAAGGGTATCGCGCAACTCCAACAGCCGGGCCTGGCGACCGGGCTGGGCGCGGCCGTCGCGCATGTCCTTGACCAGGTTGATCAAGCTAACCTGGTCGCTGCGCAGCGCCTGCAACAGGCGGCGGAAACCCAGGAACAGGATCAGGGCCAGCAGGAGCGCGGCAACGGCGCTCGCCACCAGGCCCGTGAGGCCCAGTTGACGCGCCGCGCTGGCGGCCTGGTCGCCGGGCCACAGGGCCAGGGCCCAGCGGCTGCCGGTAATGGCGACCGAGACGACCGCCGGGCCTTGGCGCAGGTCGGCCTCACCGCGCCGGGCCAGTGTCAGGGGAGCGCCCTGGGCAGTCTGCTGCAGCTCCACGTACCCTGGCACGCCGGGGCCAGCGAGGATGGCCTGCAGTTCTTGCACCTCATAGCTCACCAGGAGGTGGCCGACGATGCGTCGGCCACCGGGATCGAGCACCCGGCGCACCAGGTTGAGGTGCTGCTGGGGCGTGCCGGACATGTGCGCCTCCATGCCCGGGGGGGTCTCGCGGGTTTCGGACTCGCGCAGCAGGTCCAGGGCGGCATAACTCAGCGGCGGGGTGGCCTCCATGTCCACCTCCTGCACCCCGGGTTCGATCAGGCGCACCCGCATGGCCTGGGGGAAGTAGCGTTCCAGTTCCTCGGCGCGAGTGGCCCAGGCTTCGCGATCACCCGAGTCCAGCAGGCGCGCCAGCTCCGCATCGGCGGCCAGTCGTTCCAGGGTGTGCGCCTGACCCGCCACCCAGCCCGCCACCCGGTCTGCGAAATGCTCCGCCGCCAGACGGGTTTCGCGCTGGTCGGCCTGCTGCAGGGAGTGGGTGGCCGACCAATAGAGGGTCACGACCGGCAACAGCAGCAGCGGCAACAGGGCCAGGAACAGGCCGATGCCGACACCCTTGACGCTGACCCCGCCCCGGGGACCCCGCTCCGGGGCCGCGGCTCCGGTCTTTTTCTTGAAACTGGGAATGGAGAACTTCATGAAATCCCTGCCCTGCAAGTGCCGAAACGCGCTCAGCCGCGCCCCGTATGTCCGAAGCCGCCAGTGCCGCGCTCGGTGGCCGTGAATTCATCCACCACATCGAAGTGGGCCTGCGCCACGGGCACCAGCACCATCTGGGCAATGCGTTCCCCCGGCTCGATGGTGAAGGGGGTACTGCTGCGGTTCCAGCAGGACACGAACAGCTGTCCCTGGTAGTCGGAATCGATCAGGCCGGTGAGGTTGCCCAACACGATGCCATGCTTGTGGCCCAGGCCCGAGCGCGGCAGCAGTACCGCGGCCAGCTCCGGATCGCCGATATGAATCGCGATGCCGGTAGGGATCAGTTCCGTGGCACCCGGCGCCAGCAGCAAGGGTGCCGGCACGCAGGCGCGCAGGTCCATGCCCGCCGAACCGGCAGTGGCGTATTCGGGCAGGGGGATATCGGTGCCGATCCGGGGATCGAGAATCTTAAGCTGAATCCTGTGCATGCAAATCCTGTGGTGTCCCTTGCGGATATTTTTCCTGGTACAGCCGCGCAATGATCCCGATGAGCTCGCGGGCCAGGCGGGTCTTCGGCGCCTCCGGCAGGCTCTCCTGCCCACCCTCCCAGAACAGCTCCAGGGCATTGTCATCGCTGTCGAAACCCTGCCCGGGGGCGCCAACCCAGTTGGCGGCCACCAGGTCCAGACCCTTAGCCAGGCGCTTCTTGCGGGCGTGGGCGGCCAGGTCGTCGGTCTCGGCGGCAAAGCCCACGCAGAAGGGGGCACCCGGCAGGGCGGCCACGGCCGCCAGGATGTCGGGGTTGCGTTCCAGTTCCAGGGTCAGGGTTGTCGCGGCGTCCTTCTTGATCTTGGCCGTCGCCACCTGGCGCGGGCGATAATCGGCCACCGCCGCGGTGGCGATGAAGATATCGGCCAGGGGAGCCCGTTCCTGCACCAGGGCGTACATGGTCAGGGCATCCTCGGCCCGCAGAAGGGTCACGCCGGGCGGGCAGTCCAGGGCCACCGGACCGCTCACCAGGATCACCTCGGCACCGGCCTCGACGGCGGCCGCGGCCAGGGCATAGCCCATCTTGCCGGAACTGCGGTTGCTGAGGAAACGCACCGGATCGATGGCCTCGCGGGTGGGCCCAGCGGTGATCAGCACCCGTTTGCCCGCCAGCGCGCCGCCGGCGAACAGGCCATCGAGCCGTTCCAGCAAGACCTCCGGCTCCAGCAGGCGGCCCGGCCCGGTCTCGCCGCAGGCCTGGGCTCCCTCCGCCGGCCCCCAGACCTGGACCCCGCGCCGCGCCAGCAGGGCCAGGTTGTCCCGGGTGGCGGGGTTGGTCCACATGGCCTGGTTCATGGCCGGGGCCACGGCCAGGGGGACCCTGGTGGCCAGGCACAGGGTGGCGAGCAGGTCGTCGGCCCGGCCCTGGGCCAGGCGGGCGAGGAAATCCGCCGTGGCCGGCGCCACCAGCACCGCGTCGGCCCAGCGCGCCAGCTCGATGTGGCCCATGGCGGCCTCGGCGTCCGCGTCGAGCAGGTCCGTATGCACGCGCTGGCCCGACAGGGCCTGCAGGGTCAGGGGAGTAATGAAGGCCTGGGCCGCCTCGGTCATGACCACGCGCACTTCGGCGCCCCGCTCGCGCAGGCGCCGCACCAGCTCGGCGGCCTTGTAGGCCGCGATGCCGCCGGTGATGCCCAGCAGGATGCGTTTGGAGCTCAGGCAGTTCATCGCGGCAGTGTACCAAATACGGAGGCGGAAACGTCCTGTTGCGTCACAGTCCTGGCGAGTGCGGCAGTGCCCCCTGTAGGAGCGGCCTCAAGGTGAGACCGCGTAGCGGTCGAGAGAGTGCCCTGGGGCATGGCCGCGAACCGCAAACCGCCACACCATTCGCGGCCGAAGGCCGCTCCTACAGGGGGGCTAGCCGCTGGCATTCTATTAGGGAGCTGGGCGACACTTACCCCCTACCAGGACAACAAGGAGGTTGTCATGTCCATCCGTCACTGGCCGGAGGCCGAGCGGCCGCGGGAAAAGCTGTTGGCGCGCGGCCCCCAGGCCCTGTCCGATGCCGAACTGCTGGCCATCTTCCTGCGCACCGGGGTGGCCGGGCGCAGCGCCGTGGACCTGGCCCGCGAGCTGCTCGCCCGCTTCGGTGGCCTGCGCGCCCTGCTCACCGCCGATGCAAAGGCCTTTTGTGCCGGCCACGGACTGGGCCAGGCCAAGTACGCCCTGCTGCAGGCCTGCCTGGAGATGGCGCGGCGCCACCTGGGGGAACAGCTCCAGCGCGCTGACCCCCTGACCAGCCCGGATACCACCCGCCGCTACCTGCACGCCCGGCTCCGGGATCTGCCCTACGAGGTGTTCAGCTGCCTGTTCCTGGACGCCCGCCACCGGGTCATCGTCTGCGAGGAACTGTTCCGGGGCACCCTGGACGGCGCCAGCGTGCACCCCCGCGAGGTGGTGAAACGTGCCCTGCAGCTCAACGCCGCCGCCCTGATCCTGGCCCACAACCACCCCTCCGGGGTGGCGGAGCCCAGCCAGGCGGACCAGCAGCTCACCCGCCGCCTCACCGATGCCCTGCGGCTGGTGGACATCCGGGTGCTGGACCACCTGGTGGTAGGCGACGGGGAAACGGTCTCCTTCGCCGAGCGCGGCCTATTATAGGGAATTCAGCGCAGCCGACCTTGCCCCGGGCCGCGGTCTCTGGTATAAATTGCGGCCCTTGACCGTCCCTGTGGCGGTATTTTATTGATTTCGAGGATGGAACGATGTCCAGAGTATGTCAGGTGACGGGAAAACGGCCGACCACCGGCAATAATGTCTCCCACGCCCACAACAAGACCCGGCGGCGGTTTCTGCCCAACCTGCACAGCCACCGGTTCTGGGTGGAAAGCGAGAATCGCTGGGTACGCCTGCGTCTGTCCTCCAAGGCCATGCGCATCATCGACAAGAAGGGCATCGACAGCGTCCTGTCCGAAATGCGCGCCCGCGGCGAAAAGGTCTGAGGTAATCCATCATGCGTGACAAGATCAAGCTCGTCTCCAGCGCCGGCACCGGTCATTACTACACCACGACCAAGAACAAGCGCACCATGCCCGACAAACTCGAACTGAAGAAGTTCGACCCGGTGGTACGCAAGCACGTGATGTACAAGGAAGCCAAGATCAAATAATCCCGGCTCCCGGAAGACGCACACGAAAAACCCGGCGGTGCCGGGTTTTTTATTGGACGCGTCATCCGTCTTGTAGGAGCGGCCTCTGGCCGCGAATAGCGCGCCAAGGCGCGTTCGCGGCCAGAGGCCGCTCCTACAGGTGTCTCGGCTCAGGCCGTGGCCGGCTGCAGCCCATACCCACGCACGGCCATCACCTGCATGCGGCCGAGCACCACTGCCCGCACCGTGTCCAGGTCGACCTGGTCCTTGCTCAGCAGCACCGGGCGCGGCGCCAGCTTCTTCACCCGCGCCAGGCCCAGGACCTCCAGCAGGCGGATATAGCCCCAGCCCAGATCCAGCTCCCACCAGCGGTTGGAAAAGCGCGCCGAACTGGCAAAGGCGTGATGATTGTTGTGCAGCTCCTCGCCGCCCACCAGCAGACCCCAGGGGACGATGTTGCGCGAGGCATCGGTGGTCTCGAAATTGCGGTAACCGCCCCAGTGGCCGACGCCGTTGATCACGCCGGCGGCCCAGAAGGGGATCCACAGCATCTGCACGGCCCAGATGGCCAGGCCGGCAAAACCGAACAACAGGAACTGGAGTACCAGCAGCAACGCCACCCCCAGGACAGGGTGGCGCCGGTACAGATGACGCTCGAGCCCGTCATCGGGCGTGCCATGACTGTACTGCTCGACCAGCTCCGGCTGCGCCGCGGCCACCTGGTACAGCTCGGCGCCCTGCCAGAGCACGGTGCCGATGCCCTTCACCCGTGGGCTGTGAGGATCCTCCGGGGTCTCGCATCTGGCATGGTGCTTGCGATGCACCGCCACCCATTCGCGGGTGACCATGCCGGTGGTGAGCCAGAGCCAGAAGCGGAAGAAATGCGCCACCGCGGGATGCAGTTCCAGGGCGCGGTGGGCCTGGTGGCGGTGCAGGTAGAGGGTGACACTGACGATGGTGACGTGGGTCAGGGCCAGCGCAGCCAGGATATAGCCATACCAGGGCAGCGTGATCAGGCCGGTGAGCCAGGGGCTTGCGAGGAGGTTTTCGAACATGCGCGGACGTCTCGGCGGTACAGCAGGAACACCGATACTATCATAGCCGCGATTTACCCTCGTGCGACCCGCCCCGTCATTCCACCACCACGCAGTTGCGCCCGCTCTGCTTGGCCCGATACATGGCGCGGTCGGCCCGGTCGATCAGCCCCTCCGGGGCATCCCCCGCCCGTGCCTCGGTCAGCCCCTGGCTGAGGGTCATGACCACCTCCGCAGACTCATAGCGCAACGGGCCGTCGCCGACACGCCGGCGCACGCGCTCGGCCACCTGGCGCGCGGTGTGCAGGGAGGTGTTTTCCAGCACCAGCAGGAACTCCTCGCCACCGAAGCGGCCCACGAAATCGAATTCGCGTACCGCCGCCTTGATGCGCGCCGCCACCCCGCGCAGCACCTCGTCCCCCACCAGGTGGCCGTGCTGGTCATTGACCGCCTTGAAGTGATCCAGGTCGGCCATGATGACGCACAGGAGCTGGCCGGTGCGGCGCGCGTTCTCCAGGGCCCGCTGCAGCTGCCCCATGACCGTGGCGCGGTTCAGCACCCCGGTCAGGTCGTCGGTGCGCATGGCCTGGCGCAGTTCCTCGCGCTCCCCGCGCATGCGCTGTACCGAGTCTTCCAGGGCGCCGACGCCCGCACGATGATAGACCTCGGTGGCCAGGGCGATGTCCAGGGCGGTGATGCGCAGCACGAAGGCCGCCACGCCACGCCCCTGCTCCGGGGTCAACTCGGTACGCGACACCCGCTCCAGGATCAGCGATTGCAGCAGGCTGTAGGCGGTGAGATAAAGGCTGAGCGGAACCCCCACCCGGGCATGGGCGATGCCCACCCGCAGGCGCTGCTCGAAATAGGCTTCGCTGGCATAGTCCACACCGAAGCTGTTGAGGTAGTCCAGCTGGGTGTGGCGCAGGCGCTCCACATCGAAGCTGCTCAGCAGGCGGCGGGCCGGTTCGTGGTCCAGCAGGCGCTCGAAGAAGGCCGCGACCACCTGTTCCGCCACGCCGCCGCCCAGGACCCGGCCGTGCAACAGGCCGGCGCTGTCCTCGGGGCATTCGGACAGGCCCAGCAGTTCCAGCTGCTGCCGGCGCCACTGGGCATCGAAACCGTACCGCTGATTGTAGGAAGATTCGGCGGGCGTTGGGCCCATGGCTCACCCTGCTCCGGGAATGCGGGTTGATTACCGCGTATCATGTCATTATAAACACGGACCTGCCCGTCCGGTTCAGGGGATCATAAAGCAGATGGCAACGGAAGTCCTGATTACAGCGGAACACCTGACACGCTTTTTCGGCCATACCTGCGCCGTCAAGGGCGTGAGCTTTCGGCTGGCCAAGGGCGAGGTGCTGGGCTTCCTCGGCCCCAACGGCGCCGGCAAGACCACCACCATGCGCATGCTCACCGGCAACCTCGCCCCCAGCACCGGGCGCATCACCGTGGCCGGCATCGACCTGCTCGACGCGCCCAAACAGGCCAAGGCACGCATCGGCTACCTGCCCGAGCAACCACCCCTGTACCGGGAACTCACGGTGCAGGAATACCTGCGCTACTGCGCCCACCTGAACCGGGTACCGGGCCGTGAGCTGGGCTCGGCCGTGGACCAGGCCCAGGCCCGCTGTGGCCTGACGCAGGTACGGCGGCGCCTGATCGGCAACCTGTCCAAGGGTTTCCAGCAACGTGTCGGGATCGCCCAGGCGATCCTGCACAACCCGGCGGTGGTCATCCTCGACGAACCCACGGTGGGCCTGGATCCTATCCAGATCCGCGAGATCCGCGCGCTGATCCGCGAACTGGGCGAGAATCACGGCATCATCCTGTCCACCCACATCCTGCCGGAGGTCCAGGCCACCTGCAGCCGGGTGCAGATCATCCACCGCGGCCAGCTGGTGTTCTCCGCCACCCTGGCGGAATTACAGGAACAAATGACCACCCAATCCCTGATCCTGGGCTGCCAGGCCCCACCCGACCTGCAGACCCTGGAGGCCATGCCCGGCATCGAGCGCGTCACGCCGCTGGCCGCGGGCCGCTTCCGCCTCGCCTTCGCGGGCGACAACCCCGCCGAGGCCCTGGCCGCGCGCGCCGCCGCCGAGGGCTGGCGACTGCGGGAACTCAGCCCCGAGCAGCGCAGCCTGGAACAGATCTTCGTGGAACTGACCACCCGCGAACCGGATGCGGAGGCCGCATGATCCTGACCATCGCCGCCCGCGAACTGCGCAGCCTGTTCCTCTCGCCCCTGGCCTGGTCGGTGCTGGCGGTGGTGCAGTTCATCCTCGCCTACCTGTTCCTGGCCCAGGTGGACAACTTCATGACCCTGCAGCCACAACTCGTCGGCCTGGAGGGCGCGCCCGGCGTGACGGACCTCATCGCCGCCCCCCTGCTCGGCGACGCCGCCATCGTGCTGCTGCTGGTCACGCCGCTCATCACCATGCGCATCCTCAGCGAGGAACGCCGCAACGGCACCCTGAGCCTGCTGTTCTCGGCCCCCGTTTCCATGACCGAGATCGTGCTGGGCAAGTACCTCGGCCTGCTCGGCTTCTTCTTCATCCTGCTGGCCATGCTGGTGGCCATGCCCCTGTCGCTGCTGGCCGGCACCCCACTCGACCTCGGCAAGCTGGCTGCCGGCGTGCTGGGGCTGGGCCTGCTGCTGGCCGCCTTCTGCGCGGCAGGGCTGTACCTGTCCTCGCTCACGGAGCAACCCACTGTGGCCGCCATCAGCACCTTCGGTCTGCTGTTGCTGCTGTGGATCATCGACTGGGCGGGCAAGGGCGGCGACGAGGTCAGCGGCCTGCTGCACTACCTGTCGCTGCTGCGCCATTACGAACCCCTGCTGCGCGGCCTGGTGCACAGCACCGATGTCCTCTATTACCTGTTGTTCGTCATCATCTTTCTGGGCCTGAGCATCCGCCGCCTGGACGCGGACAGGCTCTCGCACTAGTGCTCCTTCAACCTGAAATTGACCTATTGTCATGGCCGTCAGCCGTGCGCATGTGGTGTGAACGGGTATCCGGCATCATCAAATTGGAACAGTACTAGGACACCATGGAAATCACCCCCAAATCCCGCTTCTGGTTGCGTGCCCAGGGAATTGCTTCCACGCTGCTGTTCCTGGCGGTGATTGGCACCCTGGCCTGGCTCAGCACTCGCTACGAGCACCAGTCCGACTGGACCGCCAGCGGCCGCAACACCCTCACCGAGGACAGCCGCAAGCTGCTCGCCGAGCTGGAGGAGCCGGTGCGCATCACTGCCTTCGTGCGCGACAACAACCCGCTGCGAAAATCCATCGAGGAACTGGTGGCCCGCTACCAGCGCGTAAAACCCGACATCCAGCTGGAGTACGTCAACCCGGACACGGATCCGGAACAGGTACGCGAACTGGGCATCGGCTTCGACGGCGAGCTGCTGCTGCGCTACCAGGGCCGCAGTGAAAAGGTGCAGCAGCTCAACGAACAACAGCTCAGCAATGCCCTGCTGCGGCTGGCGGGACAGGGCGAGCGCTGGATTCTGTTCCTTGCCGGTCACGGCGAACGCGACCCCCTGGGCACGGCCAATCACGACCTGGGCCAGTTCGGCCAGGAACTGCGCCGCATGGGCCTGCAGGTACAGAGCCTCAACCTGACCCAGCATCCCAGCATCCCCGATAACGCCCGACTACTGGTGATCGCCAGTCCACAGGTGGACTACCTGCCGGGGGAAGTGCGCCTGATCCGCGATCACATCCAGCATGGTGGCAACCTGCTCTGGCTGGCGGAGCCGGGTGGCCGCATGGGCCTGGCACCCATTGCCGAGGACCTGGGCCTGGAATTCCTGCCCGGGCGCATCGTCGATGCCACCACCGCGTTGTTCGGCATCCAGAACCCGGATTTCGTACTGATACCCGAATACCTCCCCCACCCGGTCACCCGCGAACTGCGCAGCATCACCCTGTTCCCGGGCAGCCTCGCCCTGGAAGCCCGCAGCGAAGCACCCTGGGTCGCCGATCCGCTGCTCACCACCCTGGAGCGGGCCTGGACCGAGCTGGGGCCGCTGGAAGGCGACATCCAGTACGACGCCGACACCGACGAGCGCCCCGGCCCCCTGGACATCGCCATGGCCTTCAGCCGCGAGGACCGCATGGACGCCGATGGCCAGGCACGCCAGCAGCGACTGGTGGTTATCGGGGACGGGGATTTCCTGTCCAACCAGTACCTGGGCAATGGCGCCAACCTCGACCTCGGCGTCAATCTGATCCGCTGGTTGAGTCACGACGATGCCTTCATCGCCATCCGCCCGCGCAGCGCGCCCGACACCCAGCTGCAACTGGGCCGCAGCGCCCAGGCGGTGATCGCCTTCGGTTTCCTGTTCGTCCTGCCGGGCCTGTTGCTGCTGAGCGGCCTGGTGATCTGGCTGCGCCGGCGCGGCCGCTGAACATGAGCACCCGCGCGCTGCTCAATCTCGGCCTGCTGCTGGCACTGGCGTTGCTGGTGCTATTGGTGATCTTCGAACCGGGCCGGGAACCGGACACCGGGCCCAGCCTTCTCACCGAACTGCGCATCGCCGACATCCACCGTATCCGCCTGGCGCAGGGCGAAGGGCCGCCACGCCTGTTGTACCGCGAAGGAGAACACTGGTACCTGGATGGCAACCCGCCGCTGCGGGCCGAAACCTCCCAGGTACGCCAGCTGCTGCGCCTGGCGCGGGAACCGGCGCAGCGCCGCTACGCATCCACCAACCTGGACCTGGCACGCATCGGTCTGGGGCCGGATGCCCACCGGGTCATCTTCAATGATCAGGTGGAACTGCGACTCGGCACCACCGACCCCCTGGATGGACTGCGCTACGTACAACAGGACGGAGAGGTATCCCTGGTGCGCGACTTCTACCAGCACCTGGTGCAGGCAAACGCGGAGCATTGGGTCAGCCGCCGCCTGCTGCCCGGGGACCAGGCCATCGTGGCCCTGGAACTGCCGGAGCTGAATCTGCACCGCGACGCCGAGGGCCACTGGCAGCTGCAGCCGGAACGACCGGACATCGGCAGCGATGCCATCGTCGCCCTGCTGGAGCGCTGGCGCCATGCCAGTGCCATGCGCGTGGAACGGAGCGAGGTGCGGGAACCGGGGCTGTGGGTCCGTGTCGGCCTGGAGGGCCAGGAGGCCCCCGTGGAGTTCCAGCTGCGCCAGGTGGGTGATGACTGGCGTTTTCTGCGTACCGACCTCGGCCTCGAATACCGGGTCGCCGACCACACGGCCCGGCAGCTACTACAGCCATCCTGCACCTCGGCATGTCCGGCAGTCTGCGCCTGGTGCCCGTGGACAGCCCCGCCGGCAAGCACGACCACGTGGATATCGAACTGGCCAACGGCTACTGTCTGCGCCTCACCGACCCGCGCCGTTTCGGCGCCCTGCTGTGGACGCGCGATGACCCGCTGCGACACCCATTATTGGAAGACCTGGGGCCGGAACCCCTGGGAAGTGAATTCGATGGCGCCTACCTGTTCCGCCGTGCGCGCGGCAGGAAAGTGGCCGTGAAGGCCTTCCTGATGGACAGCCACACCGTCGCGGGGGTGGGCAACATCTACGCCAACGAGGCCCTGTTCCTGGCCGGCATCCATCCAGCCCGCGCCGCCGGGCGCATCGGCCTGGCACGCTACCAACGACTGGCGACCTGCGTGCAGCAGGTGCTGGAGGAATCCCTCGCCCAGGGCGGTACCACCCTGCGCGATTTCGTCAACGGTGACGGCCAGCCAGGATATTTCAGCCTCTATCTGCGAGTATATGGCAAAGGGGGGCAAGCTTGCCCCCTGTGCAAGACGAGCCTCAAGGAGGTCCGCCAGGGCCAGCGCGGCACGGTGTACTGCCCGCGCTGCCAACGCTAGAGGGTGGTGAAAAGCCAAGACCCACCCGGCGGGAATTCATCGTCGCGCCACGCACACTATAATGAAAGTGCCCTTAGGGCCAACTTTCACTGACGGAGAGAGCGCAGCAGCGCACGCCGTGAATGATCACCCCAACGAAACCCTGCACAAGCTGCGCATCGCCTCCCAGCGGCTCAGTGCCCTGTTCCAGGCGTCGCCCGATGCCGTGTTCCTGCACCGTGAAGACCTCAGCATCGTCGATGTCAACCAGCGCGCCCTGGAGATGTTCGGCTATAGCCGCGAACAAATGCTGACATTTTCCGTTCGCGACATTTCCGGGCAGGATTATGTGGAAAAGGTTGCCCGGGTCGCGGGCAGCCAGATCCCGGTCGATCGCCCCATGGAGCTCGAATGGATCGCCAAACGCAGCGATGGCAGCGAATTCCCCGTGGATGTACGCCTGATACGCCTGCAAATGGATATTGGTGATGAAGTCAGCCTGGTGGCCATCGTGCGCGATATCACCGAGCGTTTGCAGATCAGTGCGGAACTGGCGAAATCGCGGCGCGAATGGAGCCACGCCATGGATTTTTTCGAGGATGCCATCTACCTGGTGGACCTCGATGACCGCGTGATGCATGCCAACCGCGCCTTCTATCTGCTCACCGGGCTACGGCCGGAGCAGGTGATCGGCCGCGACATCACCGCCATCATGCATCCCGATGGCGAGAGAATCCCTTGCCCCGTCTGCGCCGCCCGCAACGCCCGCCGCGATACCCGCATCACCTTCGAGCAGAATGACCCCCGCAACCCGGTGCCCTTTCCCGTGGACATCATGGTACGCATCACCCGTGATGACTATGGAGAGCCCATTGGCGTGCTGATGGGCATCCGCAATCTCAGCGCACAGCGGCGGATCGAGGCGGAACTGCGCCAGCATCAGGACCACCTGGAAGAGCTGGTCCAGGAACGCACCCGGGAGTTGGAGGCCTCCAACCAGGAACTGGAATCCTTCAGCTATTCCGTCTCCCATGACCTGCGCGCGCCACTGCGCAGCATCGACGGCTTCAGCCAACTTCTGCTCGAGGAGTGTGAGGACCAACTCGACACCAGGGCACGCAATTACCTGCAGCGGGTGCGCGCCAACACCCAGCGTATGGGACACCTCATCGACGATCTGCTACTGCTGTCGCGCGTGACCCGGCGCAGCCTGTCCCACGGCAAGGTCGATCTGTCCGGAATTGCCGCGGCGGTAGCGACGGATTTACGGGACAACGAACCAGGGCGCATGGTGGAATTCCACTGCCAGTGCGGGATATGGGCCCAAGGCGATGGAAAACTGCTCCGCGTCGTGCTGGAAAATCTGTTGGGCAACGCCTGGAAGTACACCCGCAAGGAAGCCAAGCCCGTGATCGAGTTCGGCGTCGAACGGCAGAACGGCGCGGACTGCCATTTCGTACGCGACAACGGGGTCGGCTTCGACATGAACTACCATCACAAGCTGTTCGGTGCCTTCCAGCGCCTGCACAGCATGGAAGAGTTCCCCGGCACGGGCATCGGGCTGGCGACGGTGCAGCGTGTCATTCACCGCCATGGTGGCCGGGTGTGGGCGAATGGCCGGCCCGGCGCGGGCGCCACTTTCTACTTCACCCTGCCGACGCCCCCCGCCTAGCGCACCTCGGCCGCGCCCAGGCCGCGGGGGTCCGCGGCGGCCCGCACCTTGCCATCGCGCCGATCCCAGAGCACCGCCTGCATATTGCCGTAGGGCGATCGCACCGCTTTCAGGACATGCCCGCGGGCCTGCAAGGCCTCGATCACGGACTTGGATAAGGCCTCGGCCTCATACTCCACAAGGTCCGGCAGGAACTGGTGATGAAAACGCGGCCGCGTCACCCAGGACTCGGGCGGTTCGTCACGGGCGAAATCCAGGATGCCCAGCAGCACCATGGTGATGATACGACTGCCGCCCGGCGTACCCAGGATGGCCACCCGGTCCGTGGTCTCCACGAAGGTGGGGCTCATGCTCGACAGCGGCCGCTTGCCCGGTGCGATAGCGTTGGCTTCCGCGCCCACCAGGCCGTAGGCATTGGGCACACCAGGCTTGGCGGAGAAATCATCCATTTCATCGTTGAGCAGCACGCCGGTGCCGGCTGCGATGAAGCCGGAACCGAAGGGGTAGTTGACGCTCAGGGTGGCCGCCACCCGGTTGCCCTCGCGGTCGAGGATGGAGAAGTGGGTGGTATGGTGGCCGCCGCCGGTTGCGGCCGTGCCGGGCAGATCGGCGCTGGGCGTGGCGCGGTCGGCGCGGATGCTGGCGCGCAGGCCGGCGGCATAGTCGGGACTGGTGAGCCGCGCCAGGGGCATGTCCACGAAATCCGGATCACCCAGGTATTCGGCGCGATCGCGGTAGGCGCGGCGCATGGCCTCGAGGACCAGGTGGGTACGCGTTGCCGCGTCCAGGGCCGCAAGGTCATGGCCCTCCAGGATATGCAGCATGGTGGCGAGCGCCACGCCGCCGGATGAGGGCGGTGAGGCCGTGGTCACCTTGAGATCACGGTAGCGGAACTGCACGGGTTCGCGCTCGACCACGCGGTACTGTTCCAGATCGTCCCGGGTCCAGATACCGCCGGCGGCGCGCACCGCCTCCACCAACCGTTGCGCCACCGGGCCGCGATAAAAACCCGCCGCACCCTGCTCGGCCAGGGCCTCCAGGGTGCGCGCCAGGTCCTCCTGCACGATGGACTCACCCGCCTCCGGCACCGCGCCATGATCCAGGAGGATGGTGGCCGTCTCCGGATAGCGCGCCATCACCTCCAGCCGGAATTCCGCCATGCTCCGATAGTGCTCGTCCACCGCAAAACCCCCACGGGCGAGGCGGATGGCCGGCGCCAGGGAACGGGCCAGGGGCAACTTGCCATAGTGGCGGGCGAGGTGATCCAGGGCGGCCGGTTCGCCGGGGATGGCGGCGGACAAGGGTCCGTTCATGGACCAATCACTGACCACCTCACCCTGAGCGTCGAGGTACAGGTCCCGATGGGCCGCCAGCGGCGCGCGCTCGCGACCATCCAGCATGACCTCAAAGCCGTCGGCGGCGCGGTGCAGCAACCAGAAACCGCCGCCGCCCAGGCCGGAGCTATAGGGCTCCACCACCGCCAGGGCGGCGCTCACCGCCACGGCGGCATCGAAGGCATTGCCACCGGCGGCGAGGATCTCCAGACCCGCCGCCGTGGCCAGCGGATGGGCGCTGGCGATGGCGGCGGCCCCGGGCTGCGTGCCATTGGCATCCGTCGCCGCAGCGGTGCCGGCCCACAACAAAAAGGCCCCGATCAGGAGCCCTTTCGCGAGTATGCGGCGCATGCCGGCCATCAGGCTTCGGCCGCCGTAAGACGCTTGTACTTCTCCATCAGCTCATCCTTGGTTTCCTGGTGATCCGGATCGAAGGGGATGCAGTCGACGGGGCAGACCTCCACGCACTGGGAGGTCTCGTAGTGCCCCACACACTCGGTACAGAGCGCGGGATCGATCACATAGATCTCGTCGCCCTGGGAAATGGCGCCGTTCGGGCACTCAGGCTCGCACACATCACAGTTGATGCACTCGTCGGTAATCATCAGGGCCACGGCCAATTCCTCTTCGGTTCCGACAACCCCCGGGAGGGTGTGGGCATATAAGATGGCGTTAATATTAGCTCAAACGGGCGCGCAACGCAGCCACCACGGCCGTGTGGACAAAGGCCGTCACATCCCCGCCCAGGGCGGCGATTTCCCGCACCAGGCTCGAGGAAACAAAGGCATAGTGCTCGGAGGGGGTCAGGAACATGGTTTCCACCTCGGGCGCCAGCTGGCGGTTCATGCTGGCCAGCTGGAATTCGTATTCAAAATCCGACACCGCCCGCAGACCGCGCAGGATGACCTGGCCCTGCTGCTGGCGCAGGTAATCCACCAGCAGGCAGTCGAAGCTGCGCACCTCCACGTTGGGCAGGTGCGCCAGCACCTGCGTCGCCAGGCCCACCCGCTGCTCCAGTGGGAAGGCCGGGGTCTTGCCGGGGCTTTTCGCCACCGCGACGATGACCCGGTCGAACAATCGCGCCGCGCGCTCCACCAGGTCCGTGTGGCCGTTGGTGATGGGATCGAAGGTGCCGGGATAGACGGCGGTTTGCATGGTGCGGGCTCCTGATTCCAAGGGGTCAGAATACTTGAAAGGCCTGTATATGTTTTATGCTGAAGGGGTGAACCTACTCCTGCGCCGAAGTGCTGGCAAGCCGCGCACGGGGAAAATCATGCTACATTTCCTTAGCAAACGAGCAAAACACGCACCATGAACATATTCATCCAGGCTGGAGGCACCCGGCTTCCGCCAAACCATTATCTGAGGAGATCCTTCATGAGCTTGAAAGAATCCTACGAGAAAAAACTGCAAGCCAAGCTGGACGAGTGGAAAGCGGAAATAGATCAGCTCAAAGCGAAGGCCGACGGCGCCGATGCCGATACTCAACTCGAGTATTACAGGAAAGTCGAGGAACCGAGGTCCATGCAAGAGGCCGCCAACAAAAAACTCCTGGCGCTGAAAGACGCCAACGATGATGCCTGGGAAGACATGAAGGCAGGCATCGATAGCGCGTGGGACTCTCTCAACCTCGCGATCAAATCAGCCACCTCCAGGTTCAAATAGGCAAGCCACGACGAAGCAAGACACAACCGAACAGCATGCCTCGCTTCCACGCCCCGAACCCGTACAGCAGCGCAGGCTGGCGACAGAGCTGCTTCAGTGTCATCTTCGGCTACGACACGGCGGAAGGGCGCATATTCGATGTAGTGCTGATTCTGGCCATCCTGATCAGTGTCGTGGTGGCACTGGTCGACTCGATCCCGGCCATCAACGCCCGTTACGGGAGCAGCTTTTACGTCATCGAATGGGGCTTTACGCTGGCGTTTACTATCGAGTACGCAGTACGGTTGATGGTCGTCAGGGAACCGACGCGTTATGCGCGCAGCTTCTACGGCGTAATCGACCTCATGGCCTTATTGCCAACCTATCTGTCGTTGCTGCTGCCTGGCGCGCAATACATGGCGGTACTGCGTGTACTGCGTATCCTGCGTATTTTCGAGGTACTTCACCTTCGCCGTTATACGCGCGCAAGCAGCGTGCTGCTCGACTCTCTCCAGAACAGCTGGCGCAAGATCCTCGTTTTCCTGCTGGCAATGCTGTCCATCATCACCATCTTCGGCGCGCTGATCTTTCTGGTCGAGGGGCCGGAGCATGGCTTCACGAGTATCCCCATCTCGATGTACTGGGCCCTGGTAAGCGTGTCCACGGTAGGGTACGGCGAGATTGTTCCAGCAACCCCCATCGGTCGTCTGGTTGCCTCGGTGCTGATCCTGATCGGTTATGGAATCATCGCCGTACCCACCGGCATTTACACCGCCGAACTGGCCACCTCGCTACGTCACCGGCGGGACGGACGAAGCTGCGAGAATTGCGGCCTGACCGGACACGATGCAGAGGCGGCACACTGCAGCCGCTGTGGTCATGCACTCCCGCCTGCCAAGACCTGAATACCGCCCAGGTCCGGGGCAATACTGCCTCGATGCTCACTGCTGAGCAGCACTCCCTCCATGACGGGTCAGGAATCGGTCCAGCTCATTGGCGAAGGCCTGGCGGTCACCGTGGTTGAGCGCCGGCGGCCCCCCGGTATGGATACCACTGCCACGCATCGTGTCCATGAAGTCGCGCATGGTAAGCCGCGCCCGGATTGTGTCAGCGGAATACAGTTCGCCGCGCGGGTTGAGGGCGTGCGCACCTTTTTCGATCACCTCCGCGGCGAGCGGGATGTCCTGGGTAACGACCAGGTCGCCGGCCTCGATGCGCTTGACGATCTCGTTGTCGGCCACATCGAAGCCCGCCGCTACCTGCAGGGACTTGATATTCGGCGCGGGTGGAGTACGTACGGGCTGGTTGGCCACCAGGGTCAGCAGCACCCCGGTCCGCTGCGCGGCGCGGAACAGGATTTCCTTGATCACCAGCGGACAGGCGTCTGCATCCACCCAGATCTTCATGGCATTTCCATCATGGATTGCAATTCTTCCCGCAGCTTCGCTGCCGAAGGGCGCGCCTGTTCGAGGATTTCCACGTAGCGATGGAATTCCAGCACGCGCACATTCTCGATCTTCGGTCGCACCAGGATATCCGGCGATCGTCGCTGAAGTTTCTCTTCCATAATGGAGTACTGCATGATCTGGAAGGTGTTGAAGCTGTTGTCAAAGAAGGAGGGCAGCGACATCAGGTCACCATCCTTAGGGCTGCGATTGCCCAGCACGTCGACGGCGATGACCAGGTCGCTGTCCGCAAGCAGTAGCTCGTAGGGCAGCGGGTTGCTCAGACCGCCATCCACCAGCACCTGCTCCTGGTGTAGCACGGGTTCGAACAGGCCGGGCAGGGCCATACTGCCCTGCACCGCGGGCCAGAGCTCTCCCGAATCGAACACCACCATGCGCCGCTCCCAGAAATCGGTGACGACCACCTGCAAGGGAATTTCCAGCTCCTCGAAGCGACTGACACCGGTCAGCTCGCGCAGATAACGGATAAAAGGCGCCGCCTCCAGCAGGCCACCCGGCCCGTCGGCGGGCTCCAGGAGTTCGAGCCAGCGGCTCCACTTGCGATTGAGCAGCTCCTCGAACCAATCCTGGCCATGGGTACCCAGCAGTTTCTCGATGGTGGCCTGGATCTCCCCGGCGGACATGCCCGAGGCGTACAGCGCACCCATGACCGCACCGATACTGCAGCCTGAGATCCGGTGGGGGCGCAGCCCGAGTTCCTCGAGGACCTCGAACATGAGCACGTGAGACAACCCTCTCGCCCCGCCACTTCCCAGGGCAAGGCCGATGCGCGGCCGGCTGGTTTTGTCGGCCGCCATGGCATTGCCCACGAACGGCAGCAGCGCGGTGGCCAGCAATGCCTTCAGGGTGGAACGGCGCTCCTGCTGGGATTTTTTCATCGGATAAGAAGCTGCGGAAAGGCAAAACGCCGTGGACAGGGATGGTGCAGACCGATATCGGCCTACCTTATCCCCCGCCCACGGTTCAAATCAAGCGTTGGAGGCCATCCGCGGCGCTGCTACAACCTCCGCCTCCGACCCCCGGCTCACGATTTCCTTTTCGTACAGGCTCTGGGTCTCGAAGGGCCAGCTGCGGATACCGCCTTCCAGGGACAGCACATCGAACTGGTTCTGGGTGAGGGTCAGGGTGGCGATGGCGCTGCGCGCGCCGCCATGACAATAAACGATATAGCGCTTGTCCTTGTCCAGGGACAGCAGGGTGCCATCGGAGGTCATACGCACTGTCTCGTTGCGCGTGCTGCCCGAAATCAGGGCCTCGCAGCCAAAGGCGTCGCCTCCCCTATATCCGCAACCTTGTGCTGCTTGTCGTCATAGACACCGCGCTGATACACCTCCGCGGTACCGGAGGTGATGATGTAATAGGCATCGCCCTGTTCGCCCTGGCGAATGACTTCCTCAGCCTGCTTCGCCTGCAGGCATTTCATGCGCTTGAAGGCCAGCTCCACGTTCTCCAGCGGCAGGCGGCGGAACACCAGGGAATTGCGCACCTGGTCCATCAGGCGATACATCTCCTCGTCCGTGTCTTCCATCATGTGCACGACTTCATCCCAGGAGATCAGCTTGTCGAGCAGATCACGGGCAGAGTGCCCGCCTCAAGCCGGTCGCCATCCTGGAGCAGGCGGTCGAACTGACGGCCATCGGTGGGAAAATCCCTCGCGAGGTTAAAGGCGCCCTTGAATATCTCCTGGACCACCGCGATTTGACTGCCGATGGCGGCCC
>JAIVHA010000152.1:0-8440 GCA_020201295.1 Lysobacteraceae bacterium
CGGTATAGGGATTTGGCGTCTTTCCCGAAAGGGTTTTTTTGCAACTGTCAGGTCAAGCTGGCCGTGCGGGTGGTGCAGTACCGCCTGAAGCAAAACCGACCCCCAGGCGCGCATGTCCCGGCGCAGTCCGGAGGATGAAACCTGCCTCGACTCCGGGAAAACCGCATTCAGCGTATCGCTACACCCTCGCAAACCGCGTAACCGTACCCAGCGACGGCCTTCGGCTCGCTCGGACAGCCCGGGAAATCGGCGTAAGCGCCTGCACAAGAACCTTCGGTCGACGCCAAACAGGCCGCGAACGCCGGTTTATGAAACATCCGGGCTAGCATTGGTGAGAAGGCAGGACGGGGAACAGCACGGCCGATGTGGCGAGCAATTCATCGTGCGGACCCGCATCATCCGGATCGCACAGCGGGCCACGCAGGCGTGGCTACCGAATTATAAGACCTGGATATTACCTTCGCTGCGGAAGATTTGTTTCTCTCGCTCAAGCTGCGCAAGGGTCCTGTAGAGGACTTCGTGCGCAATCCCCAACTCGGCGGCAAGTGCCCTGAGACTCCCACGCAAGGCCACGCCGCCCGCGGGGTCCGCCATCTCTATCAGATACCGCAAGATTCGATCCCTTGCATTCTTGATGTTGTGCAGTTCGATTCTGGCGAACTTGGCCCTCAATTGATCTGACAGATACATCGCCCACTCCGCGGCAAAGTGCCCGTCCGAATAGAGCGCATCACGGAACTGGCGAACGGGAAACCGGCGTAGCTCTGTGTCGGCCGGGCATTTGGCATCGAAACCGTATGTCGACATTGATAGGCTGCATTCTGCCAGGAATTCACCGGGTCCAATGCGCTGCAGGACTACGACATTACCGGTTGGATTGAGGTGCTGGAGGTACACTTGACCTGCATTGACCAGGTACAGGTACTCAACTTTGTCGCCGATACGGAATACATGGCCGCGTCTGGGTACTGACAGACGCTGCTCCTCGGCGAGCAATAGCTCAGGAAGGGGGGGGTGCTGCTTGGTGATGTCAGGCATCCAACTCGACTCGACGCAGAAATCTGTAGGGGTCGGTACTCTCCGGGCGAATCGGTCACTCCCAGACACATCGGGAGTGACCGACCTTCCGTCACGCGAATGCTGTCTTACTTGCCTGTGACGGCTTCCGACAGGCCATCACCGATGACATTCATTGCATTCATCAAGCGCATACCGACGCGCACCATGGGCATATCCGGGAAGTGCACGGCCATGCGGAACTGCGCATGCATGGCGATGACCTTGTTTCCGGTAACCAAGATTTCGTAAGGCAGATACCCGGTGACGGGCGCGGCGGGTCGGTCGCCGGATCAGACATTGCGCTCGCGGGAACAGCAACAGCGGTCGGCTTACTCGTCCTTGACCGCCGCCTCGAGCCCGTCACCGATGACGTTCATGGCATTCATCAAACGCATCCCGACCCTGAACATGGGCATATCCGGGAAATGCACGGCCATGCGGAACTGAGCATGCATGGCGATGACTTTATTGCCGGTGACCAGGATTTCATAGGGAAGATAAGCGGTTTTCTTGTTTGCCTCGAAATCCGCGATCGACATGATCCAGGTATCATCCATGTCACTGTGCGCGTCCCGGGTCGGCCGGCGCAGAACGCCAAACACGACCTGTTCACTGTTCGGCACGGCCAACTCATACACCTGGCTGACGCCCACGGTGTTCTTCTTCAGGTTCTCGGTAACCTTGGCAACAGCCTCGGCATGCGAGTTGAAGGTTGCAAGCTCATACGGCTCGTCGAAATAGCGCATGCCGAAACTGTAGTGGTACTTGCGCAGCTTACCCGGCGCCATGCCCTTCTTGCTGCCGAACCCCTGCCCGCCCGGAAAGGCATCTTCAAGATCACTGCTCACCTGCGCAAGATCGTCATCCAGCCGGTAGGCGTGCGCGAAGTAGGTCGGGTTGACATAGGCGACCTGAACCTGACCATCGACCTCGGTGACCGACAGCCGCAGCGGTGCCATGAACCCGCCCGTCGCCTGTTTCCCGGCCGCCTTGAGCACATCACTGCGCGTGAACACTATAACCGTGGCGGCATCAACATGCGATTCCTCCTGCCGGTAAGGCTGAGTCTGCGCGATGATGCGAAAACCGCCCCTCTCCAGCGCCGAACGCGCTTGTTCAACGGCGGCATCCAAAGGCCCGGAAACGGTCTTCGCCAGCACAAACGGCTGCAACGTCTCCGCCGCAATGGCACCCGACGTCCACGGCAGAAGCAGCATGACCCCCAGCAGTGCCGCGCTGGCTCCGATCCAGCGCCCCACCCGGCGGATACCCCGGCCCATAGCTCTGAAATCGATCATAGAAAACCCCCTTCTGTGCATTGAACTACATGATACCCGGGTTTTACGCATCACGGCCGACACCGGACAAGGCGCCGGCCGCTACAAGCGCTTACCAAGTGTACGCCACCTGCATCATCATCGCCCAATAACCCATGTCGACTTCAGCCCCCATCACATCCGGGGCAATATTGTGGGGCATGGCACCAGTCTGCGTTTTGTCCAGACCAAATTCCATGGCGGCATTGAATTCCAGATTCTTCAAGCCGTGGTAGCCCACGCCCATGGTGATGTGCTTCTCGACGATCGGGTTCATGATCGGCAGGATTCCGGCGTCTGGGACCGGGTTCTTGCCGTAGGTGAAGCCCATGCGCACATCCCAATCATTGGTGATGCCATACTCCAGCCCCAACCGATAGGCCGTCTGGTCTTCCCAATCGGTATTCATCGCCATCGCCATGCTGCCCATCGATACCGGCACGCTTTCAAGGTACTCGCTCCAGTTCGTCCTGTGCACCTCGAAGGTGACCAGCGGCATGTTCATGGACTTCATGTCTATGTAGCCACCGATCTTGAAGGACGAGGGCCAGCCCAGCCTCATCTCGACGGGCATCCGGGAAACCGAATTGTCGTCCAGATTGACCAGGGTGGCGTCACCGGACAGATCCAGGTCCGCCTTGGACGTATAGGCGGCACCGACACCCCAGCCGCCGACATCGTAAAGGATGCCGATCTTGGCGCGGACGTTGGTGTCATTGCCGTCCATGTCGGCGGCCTGCAATACATCCGGGAAGCCATTGGCGTTCATATCCATGAAGAATGGCATCTTCATACGCATCATGCCGTAGCCGATCTGCGCCGAGAGACCCACCGAGAGCTCCCGGTTGACCTGATAGGCAAGGCTCGGAGTGAAGACCATATAGCCGAATTCGGAGGAATATTCAGCGGGGCAGGCAGCACCGCAACCCAACGCGCCACCTTCCAGGAAACTGGCGCTATCCACATTGAGGATCCCGTAATCGGTCCCCTGGCCACCCTCGTTGAACATACCCACGCCAACGGTGATCTGGTCATTGATCCGCTTGGCGAAACCAGCCGACATCAACATGTAGATCTTGTCCTGGCCCTCGCTGCTGTTGACGCCGTTACGGAAGCCGAAATCCGGCACCATCATCCCCGCGTTCAAATCGATCCGCCCCGAATTCACGCGCGACAGTGCCGCCGGGTTAGTGTTCATCACGGAGGTATCCCGGCCCACGGCGATGCTGGTACCACCCATGCCGATGCTGCGGGCACTGAAGCCCACATTTTCCATGCCAATGTTGGCATGGGCCGGAACGACGACGGCGGCGGCCGCCATGGCTTGTACGAGGGCTAGCTTCTTCAGTTTGTTCATTGGCGCTCCATCTCCCTTTCATCATGTACCGGTGCGGTTCACCGGCGAGGTCATAAGGCAATAACAGTCTTTGGGCAGATTCCGTCAGGAGCCCGGTCACTGCCCATGCTTTTCCTCCGACTGCGGCGGTGCCTGCTCGTCTGGCGCCGCCGATCCGCTATTTCGCTGCTGCATCACCCGTATCAGGATGGGGACAGCGAGACAGCAGACCAGCATGACGCCACCGATAAGCCAGCCCATGATTATTGTTCCCCTGTTCCGGTCAGGCCGTCTCCCGACGCGACCAGATCGAGCAGTTCCCTGGCCTCGACCTCCTGCAGCAGGGGCGAATGGCCATCCCACTTGCCGGCTCCGGGTTCGCTGGGCACCGGCGGCATGTTCACCAGGCTGCCGTCATCATTGCCGGCATTGGCCGTGGCGACAGCACCCTGCTTGTCCCCCAGCTCAAGGTCCAGCTCATGCAGGAGGTATTTCCACCTGTCCGTGCTCCAGTACTTCTCGCCCTTGATCGCTTCCATGAAGTACCAGTGACGGTAGTACACCAGCTTGGCATTGACCTTCACCGGCCCAGCGGCGGGAGCGGCGAACCGGTAGTGCGTGGTGTCGGACTCCTTGTAGTTGATCCGGGTGTCATAGAGCACGCGCTCGGCCGCGAACCCGCCCACCGGCCACATATTCATAGCGGCAAGCTTCGGCATAACTGTAGCCATGGCCACCATGATGAAGCCCAGCAGCATGAGTGAACGGCGCTCCTTGAAGCCCAGATTGGTCCAGACCCTGCCCTCATCGCGGCGATCGGCCTCGCTGCGGGTGTCGATCCCGGCGATACGGTAGGGGATGCAGTTCCCCATGATGGCCGTAAACAGCGGGATCAGCCCCAGGGCACCCCAGTTGGTCTCGGGCCCGATGAACATCAGTGACAGCAGCCCCAGACCGATGCCGGCGCGCAGGATACGGTCACCGGTACCGACATTGGGGGCGAACAGACCGGGGCCCTTCTCGCCTGCCGGCGCGTCCTTGCGGGTACTGATACCCACGAAGTTGTAGGTCGGGCACCAGGCCAGCGCACCGGTCATCAGCGGGATCAGACCGATCAGCCCCCAGGGCATGGGCACCAGGGTCAGCAGCAGCAGACCGACAACAATGCGCAGTACCCGGTCGATCGTGCCGACATTGCGCGAGAAGAAGCCCTTCTTGCGCTCAGGCTTCGGCGCCTTGGGCTTGTTGCCCAGCATCGCCCGCAGCGGCGACCAGCCAAGCACGCCGATGAACAGCGGGATGGCGCCGATCCACAGATACGTGAACATCCACTCCATCGGCATGAAGGCCGGGGTCACCCAGGCGACGTTGTAGAG
This sequence comes from Lysobacteraceae bacterium, assembly GCA_020201295.1. Classification (GTDB taxonomy): domain Bacteria; phylum Pseudomonadota; class Gammaproteobacteria; order DSM-19610; family DSM-19610; genus JAIVHA01. The sequence goes on from JAIVHA010000152.1 coordinate 5,088, forward strand.
CTTGCCGACATGACCCTCATAGGGCATCTCCGGGAAGGTCTCGCCGAAGAGCATCTCCCACCACATGAAGAAGCCGTACTTGCGGAAACCCCCTCCGGCATCGATGATGCGATTGGCCTTGCTCGCATTGGCCGGGTCGTCGATCACCGGACCCACGGGTTCCAGGGGAACCCCGTTGGCATCCGTCGCCTCGATGAGCAGCAGCATCTGCCGGAATGGCGGCCCCCCGGGCATCCTGTGGGCGGCGCCGACGTTGGCGAGCTCGGCACTGACCACCACATCGCTGCCCTCGCGCGTGGCCAGGACCTTGAGGTTGGAGGCACGTCGCGCCATCTCGCCGTCGAAATAACTGCCGCGCCAGTGATGGCCGTACAGCGAGTCCTCGTCGCGTTCCACGCCGATCGTGGCCGCCTTGTTCGTTGTCCATTCGTCCTGGCCACCGGTGTACATGTGGCAGCTCTGGCACTGCTTGTCGGTCTTGCCGGCATCGAAGTTCGCCTTCCAGACCGGGTACTCGTCCAGCGTGAGCAATGCCTGCGTCCCCGTGCCCTCCAGGTCGTCGGCGGTCTCCATGTGACACATGGCGCAGAATTCGGATTTCTCGAAGATCGGGCTGTAGGCCGTCCCGTGCGCGGGACTGACGGCATCCTTGTAGGGCCCGAACTTCACATCGCCGCGGCGGATGATCTCCATATTCTCGATCTTGACCGTTTCGAGATTACCGAACTGGTCATGGCTGATACGCACGTCCTGGACCGAGTGGCAGACATCGCAGGTGATACCCTCGCGTCCCTGCCCGACGCTCATCCCCTGAACCTTGTCGAAGCGGAAGACATCGAGGGTTCCGTTGATGAAGACCTTGCCGGTGCGCGGATTAAGCTTTCGGTGCGGCTCGGTGACGCCTTCGTTCCAGGTTATGCCGCGGGCATGGCAGTTGACGCAGGTGCCGACATAATGATCCATGTTCATGGCGTGCATGCCCGTGGAGATCCCCATCATGGGCGCGAAGTATTTCCACCCAAAGCCGAGACCGTCGAAGCCACCGTCCTCCCGGGTACCCAGGTAGAACTCCAGCTTCTGCGGCAGCTTCTCGTCCATGGCCCGGCCCATCGAGGTATCCTGCCACTGACTGTAGATGTCGGTGTGGCAGGCACCGCAGGACTCGGCGGACTGAAATTGATAGGGCGGGTCGTCGGCCGGCAGCGGCACGAGGGACAGCTTGATGTCCTGTTCCGTCGCACCCAGCTGACCAGCAATACTGTAGCCGTCGCGCCAGGCTGTGATGTGTCGCACGTTCAGGTCGCTATCGCCGGCATCGAGCGTGAAACGCCCCGTTGCATCGGTATGCGTGCTGATCTTGGTGCCCTGAACCATGACGATCGCATCGGCGACGGGCTTGCCCGTGACCGAGTGCGTGACCTGGCCGGAGACCGTCATGGCCGCCGCGATTGGCGCTATGCACAGCGACATGAAAGCCGCCGCTATCCAGTACTGCAGTTTATTGATCAGTTTGCCTTTCATTTCTCACCCCGTTTTTCCGTAGCCACAAACGTCAGGCACGCTACTACATCGTCGTACCCTAGCCTGACGGTAGGGTACGGTAAAAATACAGGGGGCGATATACCCCAAAACATAGACTCAAAAAATATAATCATACGTAAGAACAACACCTTAATTACGAATTCCGTAATAATATGACTCAGATCATATTTATAGGGCGCAGACTCGTGCGCGGACACTTACGAAATGTGCGAAATCGCACAGACAACCGTTGCGGGCGCAGACTCGTGCGCGGATTCTTACGCGATCCGGGAATAGCGGCAATGATCAGATGTATCTAGCGTGACACGCTCGGCAGGCACAGGACCGGCACGTCTGAGCGCCTCAGCGGATCAGCGTATCCCATACACTCTGGCATGCCGCCGCGCGTGGTTCGAGATCAGTACCAGCTTCTTGCCGTCACGACGGAGAACGCCCTCTGCCTCAAGCCCGGAAAGCACGCGATACAGCGTCTCTTTGGTCAGTCCCATATCGGCTGCCCATTCGAGTTGCGGTCCTGGCAGCGACACCGTGCCATCGGGACCGGCCTCGCAATAGAGCAGGTGCAATACCCGCTCACGTGCACTGCGGATATTGAGCCGTTCATAGCGCAGAAATTGGTCCTTGAGCCGACGCGCGAGATCCATCGCCCAGGCACGGGCAAAAGCCGCATCCTCAGTAAGTTTTCGGTCGAAATCAGCAATGACGAGTTTCGCGACCAGACTGTCGGTATCCGCGCGCCCCTCACAGGTATAGATGTTGGCGCACACGCTGCATTCCGCGATAAATTCTCCCCGACCCATGCGCATCAACACAACCTCGGTATCCTCTGACGTGTAATGCACCAGCGAGATCCGCCCACGGACCACCCGATACAGGGAGGTGATCGGCTCACCGTAGGTGAACACATTGTCACCCTTGCGCAACGACAGCAGGCGCGCGCAGTCGGTGAGGTCTTGCGGGAAATAGGCCGGAAACAGCTCTTTTAGCGGCATTGACTCTTCGATCACAACCATACCCCTTGCAGGCTAACTATGCGTGCGGATCACAGACCGACAGCTGAATGGTTCGGCCGTAATGCTCATACCATCATACCAATGGCATCAAACGTCAAGCTTCCTAACCCGGATGTTTCATAAACCGGCGTTCGCGGCCTGTTTGGCGTCGACCGGAGGTTCTTGCGCGGGCGCTTACATCGATTTCATGGGCGCTGTTTGTTGCGAACAAACAGCATGAGGAATCCAAACAGGCCGAGAATCAAGGCCACGCCCACGAAGATGCTTGCATGGCGTTCATGGAAAGGCTTGTCCAATCCGCTGAGCCGAGCCATGGCATCGGTTGTGAAGCGGATATCCAGGCCGTGACCATCCTCGGAAAAGGCAATCAGACGCCAGCTTCCAGCCTGATCGGGCAGGAAGGCGACGACCCTGGCCATCGGCGCGGCCAAGCTGGTATGGCTGGCCATCGCCTTCCCGGTAGATCTCGTACGCCTCAAAACGAAAGCTGCTGTCATCGGCATGAAACAGACGCAGTATAACGGCTTCTCCCTGTGTGGCAGTGTAATGCAGATCATGCGCCTGCACCAGCATGGGGCAAAGGCCACACAGGAATACCAGTACTGACTTCACGCACATTCACTCCGGGCCGGATCAGGAGAAAGCAAAACCTCGCATGGCGAGAAAACTATAGTTGAATGGCACTGACTTAACGTCATTGCGAGCGAAGCGCGGCAATCTCCTACCATGAAATCAGTCAGTTGGAGATTGCCGCGTCACTTCGTTCCTCGCAATGACGGGCATTTTCCGGCTTAAGTC